>CALWBS010000199.1 GCA_944376135.1 uncultured Enterocloster sp. | reverse complement strand
AGCCCTACGAGGCAGCGTACCTGGACGGGGCCAACGAGGCGGTAAAGGCCTATTATAAGGGCTACACCAGCCAGAGCGAGGACGCCGGGACCAGGGACGGGGTCTTTTACACCGGGGCGGAGACCGCTTCCGGGGAGGCCGAGGTGCGGGACAATGTGCCCACTATGAAGGGAGTGGGAACAGCGGTGGAAGGGAAATACGCCCCCATGCTGGTGCCCTGGACTGTCTTGTCCCCGGCGGTGGACCGGGAAAACCCGGATACCGGGGACATTGAGACCTTAGAGCCTGCGGGCAGTGGGGCGGACTTTAACTATGTGGCGTTCGCCCAGGAGGACTTTGAAAACCGGTATTACCGCACCGGGCTGCGCATCGAAAAGCTGGATAAGGAGACCGGGGAAAACATCATCCATGACGGCGCCCTCTTCAGGATCTACGCCGCCAAGCGGGATGTGGAGAAGACCGGCACGAACGCGGTGGGCGGCACCGGGGAGGTCCTCTTTGGGGAGGCGGTGGACGCCGCGGGGGAGCCGGTGACGGACATGGACGGGAACCCCATCCTGTACACGCGGGTGGGGGAGAGCAACAGCAGTACCGATGACCTGCCCATCCGCCTGGACGGGGAGGGGATCCCCCTTTATGACGAGAGCCAGCGCATTGTGCAGCTAGACCGGGAGGGCAATGAGCAGGGGATCTTCCGGGCCTTTACCACCCTGCGGGAGCTGGAGATTGACGGGGATATCGAGAAGGAAGCGGTGGGCTATATTGAAACCTATGCTCCCCTGGGAGCCGGGGCCTACGTCCTGGTGGAGGTTGAGGCGCCAGAAGGGTACGCAAAGAGCCGCCCGGTGGCCTTTGAGATCTACGCCGACGGGGTAAGCTACTACGAGGAGGAACGGCCCGGGGACGGCACCGGCGGGACTTATGTGAAAAAGGAAGGCTACCAGTACCAGTATGCCGTCCCGGTGGACGGGGACACCAACAAGTTTGGGACGGAGGCCGTAAGCCAGATCCCGGTGCAGGACTACCCCTCCAGGGCCCGGATTTATAAGGTGGAGGACGGGGATTCCCTGACAGGAAATGAAAACGGCCTTTTGGAGACTGACGCCCAGGGCGAAAAAGAGGCCAGCGGCGGATTTGACGGGGCGATCCTGGTAAACGACGCCGGCGACCGCCTGATCTATGAGGTCCGGGGCCGGAAGGAAAAGCTGGAGGAACGGGGGGATGTGCGGGATATCGCCTATGACCCGGAAACCCGGGAGTGGTACGGCTATGTGACGAAGTCCATGGACCATTATTCGGAGCAGATCATTGAGGGAACCGAAAAGGAGTTAAAAGCCATGGAGGGCGTGAAGCTTCTCTATGAGCGGGACGGCACATTCACGGGAAAAGGGATCCGGTTTTCCATCCCCGTATCCGGGGCGGAGCTCGCCCTGTATCAGGCGATTGAATTGGAAAAGACCGGGGAGAACACCTATAAGGGCGTGGAGGCTGTCTGGGAGGACGGGAAGGTGAAGGAGATTACCGACACCAACACCGGGACCCATAAGGAGCTGCGCGTCACGGGCCGGGACAACGGCCCGGCGGCCCTGCCCGTATGGGATGCGGTGAAGGTGGATAATGAACCTGTAAGCCTGTACTTCTACGACCTTTCGGAGCTGGAGAGGGTGAGGGAACTTCCCTATCCGTTAAGTGAGCGGGGACTTAGAGCCAACGCCCTGTGGGAGGACCCGGACACCGGGGAGCTCTCCGTGCTGGATGAAAACGGGAACCCCATCTGCCATGCAGACCCGGTGACGGGCATGGCCTATGTCTATGACGACTATGGACGGATCCTGGCCTACACCGTGGATGATGCGGGGGAGAAAGAGCTGGTGCGCTCCATCCGGGTCCATGAGGACGGAACAATCAAGGAAATTTATGTCAACAAAGAGACCGTGGACGATGAGAACGGCCTGACCCTCTACTACGAGAACGGGGAGGTGGTGACAAAGGAGGAGAGCTGGATAAGCGGTGAGAGCACAGACCCGTCCGGGGCAGCCGAGGCCCCGGAGGAAGGGCATCAAATTGCCCGCCTGCCTTTTGGGGCTTATATCCTGGAGGAGCGGGAAGCGCCTTACAGCCAGGGCTATATCCAGGCGGAATATCTGGGGATTATCCTCTCCGAGACCGAGGAGGAGCAGAAGTTCTTCCTGCAGAATGCATTTACCAGGAATGCTTTTGCCAAGGTGGACACCCGGACCCAGAAGGAGATTGCGGGGGCGCAGATGACCCTCTATAAGGCTTTGACGGACAGTGAGGGAAAGCCCCTGGCAGACGCGGACGGGAGGTATCAGAAGGGGGAGGCTGTCGCCAGCTGGGTCAGCGGCTATGCCTATGATGACGACGGGAACCAGAAGCTCGACGGGGAGGGGAACCCTATCCCCACTGCCGAACCCCACTGGATCGACCACCTTCCCGTGGGCCCTTACGTGCTGGAGGAGACCATCTGCCCCTATGAGCAGGGCTATGTGCAGTCCGAGACCGTGAACGTGAATGTGCGGGAGACGGGCCATGTGCAGAGCTTTGTGATGGAGGATGACTTCACTGCCTTGGAGGTGAAAAAGACCGACGCCAAAAACCAGGATGTGATGTACGAGGACAGCCTGGCCTACTTGACCCTGTACCGGGCGAAGCTTGACGGGGACGGGACGCCCCTGACGGACGGGGAGGGTGTGCCCTTATATGAGGAGGAGGACCGGATTTTCACCTTCCGGGCGGCCACCTATAAGGACGGCCAGGAGGTGGCGGCCACCGGCCGGGTGACGCCGGACGCGGGAGGGAACAACCCCATCGTCAAGTATGACTACCAGTACCAGGCCATCCCCCATACATTCCAGGGCCGCTGGTACTACACGGAAAACGCGTCTGTCCGCATGGAATACCTGCCGGTGGGGAGCTACGTGCTGGTGGAATCCGGCACCCCTGCGGGCTATGCCACGGCAGAGCCCATGCTCGTCACCATCGAGGACGCGGGGCACCTGGAAACTGTACACTTCGCCGATATGGAGGAGGAACCCCTGCGGCTGTCCGTGGACAAGGGGAACATCACCGGCGGGCGGGAGGTCAAGGGGGCGGTGCTTGCCATTTACCCGGTGGATCAGGAGACGGGCGAGGTGAGCGGGGGGCCCCTGGTGCTGCACCAGCCCACCCGGGACGGCCAGTACCAGGACGTGACGGCCCGGTGGGTCAGCGGCCAGGACGGGGTGTACACCGAGGAGGACGCGGCAGCCGGACGGATACCGGAGGGCCTCACAGCGGGGGATTTAAAGCCCCACCTGGTGGAGTATATCCCGGTGGGGGACTACATCCTCAGAGAGGAGACCACACCCTACGGATTTTTACAGTCCGTGGACATCCCCTTTACGGTGACGGACACGGAGGTCATCCAGGAGACAGAGATGATCGATGAGATCCCGGAGGGAATCCTGACGGTGATAAAGAGCGATACGGACAACCCGGAAATAAAACTTGCGGGGGCGGAATTTACCCTCACAAATAAGACGATGGGAATGGAATGCCAGAGGGTGGTGACGGACGCGGAAGGAAAAGCCGTCTTTGACCCGGTGCCCATCGGATACCCGGACAGGGACGGGAGCTTTAAGCCTTACATCTATGTATGTGAAGAGACCAAGGCAGCCCCGGACCATATGCTCACCCTGGCGCCCTGGGAATTTTCCTTTGAATATGTGGACGAGAAAACCGCCATTATTTCCTTAACCTATGAGCCCACCAACGACAGCAACCGGGTGGAGGTAGAAAAGAAGCTGGGCGGAACCGAAGAACTTCTGGCAGGCGCTATCCTGCGCATCGAGAGAAAAGAGGGGGATGCCTGGGTGCCGGTGGAGGAGTGGGAGAGCGGAAAGCAGCCCCACCTCGCCAAGGGGCTCATGGCCGGGGAATACCGGCTGGTTGAGATAAAAGCTCCGGAGGGGGTAGAAGTGCTGGCGGAGCCCGTCTCCTTTACGGTTGCGGACGGCATGAAAGAGGTTCCCCGCCTTGTGATGGAGAATTTCTCCGTGATTGTGGAGATTGAAAAGACCTCGGCGTCTACAGGGGAGCTTTTGGGAGGAGCCAGGCTGCAGCTGATCCATAAGGAAACCGGGGAGGTTGCGGGCGAGTGGACCAGCGAGGCGGGGAAGGGCCAGAGCTTTTACGGCCTAAAATCCGGCATCTATATCATCCGGGAGCTGGAGGCACCGGAAGGGTATGAGAGAGGAGCGGATAAGGAGATTGAGATAACAGACGCCCCGGGCGTGCGGCAGACGTTTGAATACCCCAATACCCGGATCACCCATCATGGCGGCGGAGGCGGCGGGGGTGATACGCCGGAACCGTCCTATCTTCTGTTTAAGAAGACAGACCTTGGGGGAAATGTTCTGGCCGGAGCAGAATTTACCATATATAATGCTGCCGGGCAGGCAATACAGAGAGCGGTCAGCGGAGCGGACGGCCTGATCCGCATCGAACGGCCGGGCCCTGGGACCTATACAATAGCCGAGACAAAGACGCCGGAGGGCTATGCGATCGAACGGGCGATTCACAGCTTTACCATTGAAGGGCCGGGAGCGGCAAAGGGCGTGTATGAGATTATAAACAGCCGCATAGATGTTCCGATTTATAAAAAAGACGGGGCCACTGGAGAGCCTTTGGCAGGCGCGCGCCTTGTCATAAGCTGGCAGGGAGAGAATGGAACAGAGTATTTTGAGGGCACCACGGGAGCTGATGGGCTTCTCCTGTTTTATCCGCCGGGAGCCGGAACTTATCAGATTGAGGAGAAGGAGGCGCCGGAAGGGTATCAGATTTCGGAAGCCGCCTATACATTTACTGTGGATGAGGAGGGGAAGACCGCAGGAAATACGGTGGTGTACAATTTTAAAATTCCATCGGTTATCGGAAGGATTACCGGCTCCTACACAGTAAAAGATCGGTTCGGCCAAGGGATTTATCAGCCGGGAGTAAGGATTTTCAAGACCGGAGATACATCGCCGGTTGAAGCATTGGCTGTCCTGGCTGGTTTCAGCCTGGCGGGAGCAGGGATCTGCATATATCTCCTGTTTCGAAAACGAAAGTCAAAGGGAGAGATGCTTTTAATGTTGGTTCTCTGTCTTGCCGGCATGCAGGCGAGTCAGGCGCAGGCTGCGATTCGGATTCAAGCTGCGGATCAGGTGCAGGCCGCGGTTCGGATTCAGCCTGCGGGTCAGACAGAGCAGACCCAGGAGGGGAGCAGTAAGCGGCAAGACGCACAGATGAAGCCGCTCCAATCCGGCCTGCATTATGTCTCCCAGCGCCTTTCCTACCAAGGGCTGGAGGGGGAGGAAGAAGTTCCGGACAGAGCCTGGATTCCCATCTCTGACGGGGCGGCTGACGAACTGCGGCAGGTGCTCCTGCCGCGAAGCGGCCTCACTTGGACCAATGAACGGTGGAGCCCGGACTTCTCACTGGAGCTGTTTCTGGAGGGCGAGGGGGCTGATTACTATCTTTTAGGGGAGGAGCTGATAGGAAAAGAAGAGCTGGGAAAGCTGTCTTCCATGGGGGAGGCAATTGTAAAGCAAGCGGGCCTGGACCCGGCGGATTACCGGATTACGGACGTGGAATGGGAGGCAGGAGAAGCCGAAAATGGGAAACTGCGCATCCTGGCGCGGGGGGAACGGAAGCTTAGAGACTGCGTGGCACTCTATGAGGGGGTGATATCAGAGAGCGGGGAGGCCATCCGGGAAATACCGGATGTGCCCGGGGCCGCTGTGCCGGCGGAGGAAAGCCGATTATCCGAAACGGGATGGATTCTTGTTTTCTCCGCTGGGGCTATTCTGTTTGCGGGAGGCGTGTGGATGCTGCAAAGACGCAGAAAAACAAGAGGCCTTTTGCTTTTGGGAGCAGTCGTTTTTCTCGGAGTTGGGATCTGGGCGTGCAAAGAGAGTTTGAAAATTCAGGACTCCTACCGCCAAAGCAAAAAAATTTATCAGACTGTGCGGGAATTAGCCCGCGGCGGGGATAAGAAGGATGAAGGGGAGAAGCAGGAGAGCGCGGATGGGATTGACGAGGGGGAGCTGAAAAAGGTAAATCCGGCCTACAGGCTTTGGATCCATATACCGGGGACGGATATTGACTATCCGGTAGTTTCAGGGGAGAATCCGCTGTATTGGCTGGATCACGCTTTTGATGGAACGCTTCAGAAGGCGGGCACCCTGTTTATGGAAAGCGATACCGCACCTCTTATCTCCTTTAATACGGTGATTCACGGTCACAATCAGAAGGATGGTTCCATGTTCGGACAATTGAAGCGGTATAGGGAGAAAGAATTTTTTGAAGCAAATCCTGTGGTCCGCCTGTATGTTCGGGGAAAGTGGATCGAGTGCCCCATTGTCGCCTGCCGAATTGTCCGGGACAGCGACGGCGAGCCCTACCGCAGTCCCCAGAGCGCGCAGGAGCAGGAGGAGTACTTTGCCCGCATGCGGGAGAACTCCCTTTATGATACGGGACTGCGGCCTGAAAGAGGGGATCGTCTGATCACGCTGTCCACTTGTCATGGAACGGGAAATCGCTTGATTGTGCAGGCTATTATGAAAAAAGGATAGAGGGAGACGGCCAGGGTGAGCCTCTTGTGTTTTCTGCTGCGATTGGTTATAATAAGCAGAGCAGCGTAATGGACAGCATGGAGGAAGGGGAAAATATGCCATCATTTACTAAGAAGGCTATCAAACAGTCATTTATCAAGCTTTTATCGGAACGTCCGATTGACCGGATAACAGTGAAGGATATCGTAGACGACTGCGGGATAGCCAGGAACACCTTTTATTATCATTATCAGGACATTTATCAGGTTTTAGAGGATATCCTGGACGAGCAGGTGCGGGAAGAGATTGCGCGGATAAAAAAGGAAGCGGCTGATTGGCGGCAGGAGTCCGGAAAACCCACTCTGCGCTCCGGTTTTAAGGAACTGAAGGATCATGGAAATATTTTCTATAATATGTACCGGTCTGCGGGAGAAGGGGAGGTACGGCGGTACCTTCAGAGGACATCCACCGTCTTTTTCAATCAGCTCGTGGAAATCCGTTCGGAGGGGATCGATGCGTCTGCTGAGGACAAAAAGCTGATTGCCGTCTTTTTCAGAAATGCTGTATCCGGCTTTATGGTGGAATGGCTGGAGTCCGGCATGAAGATGCCGGTAGATGATATGTTTCAAAGAATCAGCCTTCTGCTGGGCGATATGGTTACTACAGCGCTAGAGAAAAGCGAGGCGCTGAAAAAGGTGGAAGGTATGACGAGCGAATAACTATTTTTCACGGCGAAAATAAGAGCAAGAATGGGCGGAGGACTTTTTTAGTACACACGTCCATTTTTTGCACGATTAGAAAAGACTGTCCATATTTTGGGCAGTCTTTTTCTATTTGTCCATTGTTGATTGTACAAAATTCCGTATAATGTTTAATTGTGATTATTTATTGATCGGTGCATACCGGTATATTTTCGGAAGGGAGGGCGTATGCCTACACAGAAGTATTATAATCTGATGGATCGCAAAAAGGACATCATTCTCCAGTCTATGGGAGAAGAACTTCTGGAGCGCTCCTATCAGGAGATTACGGTGAGCCGCATCATTGGCCGCGCAGGTATCTCCAGGGCGAGCTTTTACAGCTATTTTAAGGATAAAGAAGATATGCTGGGCTGTATTTTCTGGCGAATAAAAGAAGATATGAGCGAGCGGTTTCTAAATTTTATTAAGGAGGAAAACGGAGATATTTTCCGGAGCGCCCGCCGGTTTTTGGAGAATCTGCTGGATAATGAGGAGGGATGGAGCATATCCAGAATCTATCACAGCCTGCACAATGATCCGGACAGCCGAGAGCTTGCCTTCCGCCTGGAGCGGGAGTGGCGGAGAGAGGGGATGTTTGCGCGTTTTGTCCATCGCTGCTATGAGTGTCTGGATCCCGAGACTTATCCCGGGGTAAGCGAGGAGATTTTGAGCTCTATGCTGGAGCTGGGGATTCTTGTCATAGCAAAAACAATTATGGGGATGTTTGTTACGGATATTGACCCAAAAAAGCTAAGAAAAACAGCAATCATGCAGTTTGCTATTTTGGAGCAGGGCATGAAGGAAAGGAAGGAAGTTGAATGAAGCGAAAAATAATAATCGGGCTGATTGCGGTTCTGATTGTGGCGGGGATCCTCTACAGATTCTTTTGGCCGGAGCATGTGGAGCAGTATGAGACGCGGCCGACGGTTTCTGTGGAAAATCCGCAGGAAGGGGACATTACCCTCTACACGGAGGTTACAGGACAGGTTGAACCGGCATCAAAGGCTTCGGTCCGGCCAAAGATCGGCGGAGAGCTTTTGGAAGTGTATTTTCAGGCGGGAGATCGGGTAGAGGCAGGTCAGGCGCTCTGCACGATTGATTCCGATGTTCTTACGTCCTTAGAGCTCCAGATGGAGTCCGCCCGCTTGGCTATGGATAATGCCAACACGAACCTGGGACGGACGCAGCCGCTTTATGCCTCCGGATACGTTTCACAGCAGGAGATGGAACAGGTTCAGAACGCGGCGGAGAGCGCCCGCATTGCCTACGAGACGGCAAAAAATCAGTATGATCTGCAGGTGGAATATACGACAGTGATAGCGCCTATCAGCGGGATTGTTGAGTCCAGAAATGTGGATCCGCATGACCATGTGGACACCGAGACGGAAATCTGCGTGATTTCCGGGAATGACGAGGTTCAGATTCGGTTCGGAATCACAGAACGGAGCCTTGAAACCTTGGAGGTAGGAGATACTGTTGAAATTGAAAAAAATGGAAGTACATACCAGGGCACTGTGATCGAAATCGGGTCCATGGTGAACAGCTCTACCGGCCTTTATGATGTGAAGGCCCAGATGGATAAGTCCGGCAGCTTTACCACGGGAAGCCGGGTAAAGATCCGTGTGGTTATGAGCCAGGCGCTGAATGCCATGACGATTCCGGTGGATGCGGTGAGCTATGACAACGGAGCGCCATTCGTATATTGTGCGGAAAACGGAACTGCCAAGAAAACAATGATTGAATCCGGAATTTATGACCAGAATCGGATGGAAGTCCTCTCAGGCCTTACCTATGACAGCCAGGTGATTACCTCCTGGAACAATGAGCTGGTGGACGGAGCCGAGGTGCTTTTGGCGGATACGGCAGCAGAGGGGGAGACACAGACAGAGGCTTCCCAGGTACAGGAGAGCGCAGAGCAGGAGGCGGGTGAATAAAGAATGGTACAGCTTACAAAATTTTCACTGAGACGGCCCATGACGGTGATCCTGTGTTTGATCACAATCGCCTACTTTGGACTCCAGTCCCTCATGGGAACAAAGATAGAGCTGACGCCTGAGATGGAGCTGCCTATGCTGATCGTGAGCACTGTGTATGCCGGGGCCAGCCCGGAGGATATACAGGAGCTGATCACATCCAAACAGGAGGACGCTGTGTCCTCCCTGGACAGCGTGGATACGGTATATTCCTACTCCCAGGAGAATGTGGGCATTCTGCTGGTGCAGTATGAATACGGAACAAATATGGATACCGCCTATATCAATATGAAAAAGGCTATGGACGGCATCCAGAGCGATATGCCGGATGATGCGGAAGAAGTAAACATCATGGAAATGGATATGAATGCGGCTCCCGTGATGACGCTGGCAGTCAGCGGAAATGTGGACGGAAACCTGTACACGTTTGTGGAAGATCATATTGTGCCTGAGTTTGAGAAACTGGGGTCCGTGGGCGAGGTATCCGTATCCGGCGGACAGCAGAGCTACATAAGCATTCAGCTTATTCCGGAGAAGATGGAGCAGTATAATCTCAGCATGTCCGCAGTGGCTCAGATTGTGGGAGCGGCGGATTTCACCCTTCCTGCGGGAACGATTTCCGTGGGGCGCCAGGATCTGAATGTCAGCGCGGGAAATGACTACGAGACCACGGACAGCCTGAAAGATATTCCGATTCCTCTGGCGAATGGGGACACCATTCATCTCTCGGATATCGCCAATGTATCCGACACACTTGAGGAGGCGGATTCCATCGGCCGCTACAACGGGGAGGACGTAATCTCCCTGTCGATTCAGAAGCAGCAGAGCGCAACGGCGATTGATGTGTCCGGAGATGTGATGCGTCAGATTGAGATATTGAATCAGACGAATCCGTCGATTGATTTTACGGTGATTTATGATTCCAGCGACATGATTGAGGAGTCCATCTACAATGTATTCCAGACCATGTTTATGGCAATCATTCTTTCCATGATTATCCTGCTGCTGTTCTATGGAGATATGCGGGCCTCGATTATCGTAGGTACGTCAATTCCTATCTCCATTATGCTGGCGCTGATCGCTATGAGCGCCATGGGATTCTCCCTGAACGTAATTTCGCTTACGTCCCTGGTTCTGGGCGTAGGTATGATGGTGGATAACTCCATCAACGTATTGGACGGATGTTTCCGGGCAAAAGAAAACCGGAATTTTTATGATGCGGCTGTGGAAGGAAGCCGAACGATGATCGGCTCTATTACAGGCGGTACGGCAACCACCTGCGTGGTGTTTATTCCTCTGGCCCTCCTGCAGGGAATGACCGGACAGCTGTTTGCACAGCTCGGCTATACGATAGTGTTCTGTCTGACCGCATCCCTGTTTTCCGCAGTGACGATTGTGCCTCTGTGCTATCTGCAGTGGCATCCCAGCGTGAAGGAGCATGCGCCTGCCAACCGTCTGCTGGTAGCCTGCCAGCGGTGGTATGCCCGGGTAATGCCTCGGGTCATTCCCCGCACAAAGCTGGTTATATTTGCCAGCGTTGCGCTGCTGGCTCTTTCTCTTGTCATGGCTTCCCGTCTGAGCATGGAGCTCATGGTATCTGTGGATGAGGGAATTGTCGCCATGACGATCAAAACCAAGCCGGGCCTTTCCGTGGAGGCGGTCAACGATGTGGTGACGGATATAGAGGACCTGGTTATGAGTGAAGAAGATGTTGACCATTATCTTCTGACCTATGGCTCCAGCGGCCTGAGTGTGGGCGGGGGCAGCGATATATCTCTGAACGCGTATTTGAAGGATGACAGAAAGCTTTCAACGGATGAAGTGATTGAAAAATGGCGGAGAGAGCTGGAACACTATACGGACTGCTCCGTCACCTTGGAGCAGGGCAGCACCACAGGATCAAGCTCCATGGGAAGCGGCGATCAGATCGAGATTGATCTGCAGGGCACGGATTATGACAGCCTCCAGGCCGCGTCCACCGCATTGGTGGAGGAGCTGCGGGCCCGTGAGGATGTAATGCAGGTACACTCTTCCATTGAGAATGCGGCGCCCATCGTCAAGGTGACCATTGATCCGGTGATGGCGCAGGCAGAGGGCCTGACACCGGCATCTATCGGAAGCACGATTTATCAGAATTTAAGCGGTGTGACAGCAATGACCCTGCGCCAGTCCGGTGAGGATGTGGATGTAAAGATAGAATATGCGCCGGACCGCTATGATTCCATTGATGAACTGCAGGGAATGATGATTACCACGGCAACGGGAACAACCCTTCCTCTGGAAAGTTTGGCGGAAATTCACTACGAGGACAGCCCGCAGCAGATCGTGCGGAAGGATAAACAGTACCAGGTGTCCATCACCATGGAACCCCAGGCGGAATATAAGGACACAGCGGAGCAGGATGTGAGGGCATTTGTAAACCAGTGGCAGCTTCCCGAGGGCGTGGAGCCGGCGGCAGATGCAACTACAGAGAGCATGATGGAAGAGCTGGGCGCACTGGGCGGCGCGCTGGTCACCGGCGTATTCCTGGTATTTATAGTCATGGCTATTCAGTTTGAGTCGCCTAAATTCTCGCTGATGGTTATGACGACCATTCCCTTTAGCTTGATCGGTTCTTTCGGCCTTTTGTTCCTGGCGGACAGCCCTATCAGTATGGTTTCCATGCTGGGCTTCCTGATGCTGGTGGGAACGGTTGTAAACAACGGTATCCTTTATGTAGATACGGTCAATCAGATGATTCACGACACGCCGCTGGACGAAGCGCTGGTACAGGCGGGAATCATCCGTATGCGGCCTATCGCCATGACCACGCTGACCACAATTATCTCCATGCTGCCCAATGCAGTGGCATATGGGGAATCAGGAGCGATGATGCAGGGCATGGCCCTGGTAAATGTGGGCGGTCTGACCGCATCCACCATTTTGACCCTGCTGCTTCTTCCTACGTTCTATCGGGTAGTATATAAGATGGGCAGGAAAAAGATCGGCGGCGAGGGCGATTTGGTAATTGCGGATTAAAGCATAAAGATAGACTAAGAAGGCGAAGGGGCCGTCCCTTCGCCTTTTGTATGTTCGTGCGGATGCCGATATGGCATAATTTGACGGACCGTGCTATAATAGGAAATATCTGCGCAGAAATTCTGCGGATTAAGAGCTGAGGAGCAGAGATGTGAAATTTTATATGGCGCCTATGGAGGGCATTACCGGTTATATTTACCGGAACGCATATCATAAATATTTTTTACCGGCGGATAAATATTTTACGCCATTTTTGTCTCCGGCACAGAATGGAGAGCTGCGAACCCGGGATATAAATGATATACTTCCGGAAAACAACAGAGAAATCCCTCTGATTCCGCAGCTCCTCTCCAACCGGGCGGAGGCATTTCTGAAGGCAGCGGAGACCTTGCGGCAGTACGGATATCAGGAAGTCAACCTGAACTTGGGATGCCCGTCGGGGACAGTGGCGGCTAAGGGAAAAGGAGCGGGATTTTTAAGCTTTCCGCAGGAATTAGACCGATTCCTGGAAAAAATCTGCCGAGGATTGGAGACAATCGGTATGGAACTCTCCGTAAAGACGCGGGTGGGAAGAAAGGACAAGGAGGAGTTCGGGCCTCTTATGGAAATTTACGCCAGGTATCCTATAAAGGAGTTAATCATCCATCCAAGGGTGCAGAAGGATTTTTATAAAAATAGCCCGGATCGGGAGTGCTTTGCGTTGGGCATGAAAAAAAGCCCCTGTCCGGTGTGTTATAATGGGGATATCGTATCATTGGATTCATTGAACGAGATACGGCGGCAATTTCCCGGCCTTGACCGCGTGATGATCGGACGGGGACTCCTGGCATATCCGATGCTTTTGGAACAGCTTGCCGAAGAAAGAGGGAGCCGGGACGAGAAGGCGGATAGGAAACGTCTGCGTGCTTTTCATGAGGAAGTTTATCAGGGATATCTTGAGATTATGTCCGGGGACCGAAATGTGCTGTTTAAGATGAAAGAGATGTGGAGCTATCTGATCCAAAGCTTTCAGGAGGGAACGGCATATATGAAGATGATCGGAAAGGCAAAGAGCAGAGGAGAATATGAAGCTGCGGTATCCGCTGTGTTCTGCGATTTGGATCTTCGGTGAAAACTGCCGGATATGTCCTAAAAAAGAGGGAGCCGGCAGAAGGGGACTGCCGGCTTAGGTATGAAAAAGTGTTTTATGTAGGTAAAAGGTTTCTTGCCTTACGAGTATTACTATACAGGGAAATTATGACTAAAGTTTGAGCAGTACCTAAAAAATAAATAAAGATTCGAAAGAGAATATGAAAGAATTCTTAAACAGACAGTTCAGAACGGCGGCCGGGAAGACGCTGTTTTTCCCATGCGGCAAAGAGAGGAGAGGGACATCATGTATGATAATTTGACAGAGAGCGATATCAAAAAAATGCGGGAGGAGATCGAGTATCGGAAACTCGTTGTGCGCAAAGAAGCGCTGGAGGCCGTGAAAGAGGCCAGAGCTCAGGGAGATCTGAGCGAAAATTTTGAGTATAAGGCCGCGAAACAGGATAAAAACAGGAATGAGAGTCGGATTCGCTATCTGGAACGGATGATTAAGACAGCCAGAATTATTCCGGATACATCAAAATCAGACGAGGCCGGCATCGGGGACCGGGTGGAGATTTATATCCCGGAGGATGATGAGACAGAGATCTACAAGTTGGTGACAACAGTCCGGGGGAATTCTTTAAAAGGGCTGATAAGCATTGATTCACCTCTGGGAAAAGCTCTGAAGGGCAGACGGGTCGGAGATAAAGTCTATGTGAAAGTGAACGAGACCTTTGGATATGAAGCGGAGATCCGCTCTATTGACAAGACCGCTGAAGAAGAGGAAGAGAGCCTGCGCAAGTATTAAAATAGGCGGAATTAAGAAGCGCAGGAGGGAAGGAGCGCATATGGCTGCTGTGAACATGACAGAGGGAAAAATAAGCCGGCATCTCATTCATTATTCGGTTCCTCTGATTCTTGGAAATTTATTCCAGCTTACTTACAACGCGGTGGATTCCATTATCGCAGGGCGGTTCATTGGAAAGGAGGCCCTGGCGGCAGAGGGAACGGCCAGCCCGGTTATGAATATTGTTATTTTGGGGATTTCCGGAATCTGCATGGGCGCCTCTGTACTTATGAGTGAATTTTTTGGGGCTGGGGAGAAGGAAAAGCTGAAGCGGGAGATGTCCACCACGGTGCTTTTTGGGCTGTGGTTTTCTCTGGGAGTTGCTGTCCTTGGAGCGATCTGCTCCAGGCCTCTTTTGGCCGCTCTGAATGTGCCCGCGGAGCTTCTGGATATTGCTGCTGTGTATCTGTCCATTATTTTTTTAGGCGCGCCCTTTACCTATTTTTATAATGCGGTGTCCGCAGCCTTAAAAAGCGTGGGGGATTCGAAGACACCTCTCAAATTTTTGGCTTTCTCTTCGGTTTTAAACGGAGTTTTGGATCTGATTTTTATCGGGGGGTTGGGCTTTGGCATTGTCTGCTCGGCGGTGACTACAGTGATTGCGGAAGCCGCCTCGGCCATTTTGTGTATTGCTTATGTGTACAGGAAAATACCCATGCTCCAGCTCAAGCGGGGCGAATTTTCGATCGATGGAGGACTGCTGAAAAAGACACTGAGTTACGGCAGTATTACCGCCCTGCAGCAGTCCTGCCAGCCCATAGGAAAGCTTTTGATACAGGGGGCGGTAAATCCCTTGGGAGTGGACATGATTGCGGCTTTCAATGCGGTGAACCGAATTGATGATTACGCATTTACCCCTGAGCAGAGCATTTCCCACGGGATTACCACTTTTGTGGCCCAGAACCGGGGCGCGGGAAAAAAGGAGCGAATCCGGGAGGGATTCAGACGGGGGCTCACCCTGGAGTTCTGTTATTGGATCTTCATCTGCCTGACGGTAACTCTTTTGCGCCGCCCTCTTATGAGCCTCTTTGTCACAGAAGGAAATGAAGGGATTGTGGAGTTGGGAAGCGGTTATCTGGCAATGATGGCGGTATTTTATATTTTTCCGGCTTTTACAAACGGAATCCAGGGATTTTTCAGAGGAATGGGGAATATGAGCATTACACTTCTGGGAACCTTTATTCAGACAAGCCTGAGGGTGATTTTCGTGTACATACTGACGCCGCGGATCGGGCTTCCGGGTGTGGCATATGCCTGTGCTGTCGGATGGAGTTTCATGCTGCTGGTGGAGATCCCCTATTATTTCTGGTTTATGAAGCGCAGAGCCGATGACAGCGGTAAACCCTTAAAAGCGCGCTGACACGCGGCAGAGAAATTCACAAGATATTGTCTGAAAACCATTTACTTTCTTGGATAGAAATGATAAAATTTATAATAAAGAGCCAAATGTTTTGTGAATTTTTTGAGGGAGGTGCCGGTTGTGCTGTCTAAAAAATATTTTGCGGCTGCCGCCGGAAGCGAGAGATATGCTCTGACAAATCCGGGACTCTCGAAGATTAAACTGGCGGAGAATTATACCCGTCAAGCGGGTATGGAGGCCTTTTTTAAGAAGACGTTCTGCAGGGCCGGAATCCTGGGCGCAGCGGTATTGTTCCTGTTGGTGGCCGCTATGTGGGGGGCCGGCGCTCGGGCATTGTCCCGGCAGAAGGCGGGCAGCGCCGATTTTGCCAGTTCTGTCCGGGATCTTATGCGGGCGGATTCCTCCATTCAGGAGGTTCGTATGATTGACAGTACCCGCATCTGCGTATACCTGGATGAGGAGACCTGGGAGTCGTATACGGAGCGGGAAAAATCTGCTTACTGTCTGTCTTTATCCGGGCATTTAAAGGATTTGTGCCGTGTGAGCGGTCTCTGGAGGACCGGAGAGGAGCTGAGCGTCTACTATTACAGCGGGGACGGCGTACTTCTGGCCCGGACAGAAGGATTGTGAGAGGAAGCGAAATGTCTGAAAAATCCTGATTGGGAGGAAAAAACAGAGATGACAGAGGGAAAGATAAAGAAGCTGCCGAATGAGGACACAGATATGATCGGAGGAGGAATCTTCCGATCTATTTTCTGGTTTTCCGTGCCGCTGCTGATCGGGAATTTTTTTCAGCAGCTCTACAATACGGTGGATTCTTATGTAGTGGGGAATTTTGTGAATACCAGTGCTCTGGCCGCAGTGGGGGCATCTACCCCGGTGATCAACATGCTGGTGGGATTTTTTATGGGCCTTTCCGCCGGTGCCGGCGTGGTGATTTCGCAGTATTTCGGAGCGCAGAAAGGGCGCGAGATGAGCAGGGCGGTTCACGCCTCCATGGCGCTCACCGCTCTGCTCAGTCTGATTTTTACTGTTCTGGGTCTCATTTTTACCGGCCCCCTGCTTCGAGCCATCGGAGTTCCCGAGGACGTGCTGCCCCATTCCTCCCTGTACCTGATGATCTACTTTACGGGGATCACATTTTCCCTGTTCTATAATATGGGAGCAGGGGTGCTCCGGGCTGTGGGAGATTCCACCCATCCTCTGATTTATCTGGCAGCGGCCTGTATGGTAAATGTGGTGCTGGACTTCCTCTTTGTCTGCGGCTTTGGCATGGGGATCGCCGGGGCGGCCATTGCTACGGTGATTGCCCAGGGAGTAAGCTGCATCCTGGTTATGGGAAAGCTCATGCGGGCCAAGGCAGACTACCGGGTGGAGTTAAGGCGCATCCGCTTCCACAAAAAGATGATCCGCCGAATCATTTCCTTTGGATTTCCGGCAGCCCTCCAGCAGAGTATTACCTCTTTTTCTAATGTGGTGGTTCAGTCCTATATCAACCACTTTGGCACAGCGGCTATGGCGGGCTATTCCGCGACCGTCCGCATCGACGGTTTTACCCAGCTCCCTCTTCAGAGCTTCAACATGGCCATCACCACCTTTGTGGGACAGAACATCGGCGCGAAAAAGTACGACCGGGTGAAGAAAGGGGTCTTTGCCGCCTGGCTCATGAGCTCCGGGGTGATTATTGTCTGCTCGGTCTGCATGTTTTTGGCAGCGCCCTTCCTCATCGGCGTTTTCACGAAAGATCGCGATGTAATTTCCATCGGAAGCGATATGGTGCGCATTTTCGCCTCGCTCTACATCGCCCTTCCTGTGGTGCAGATTTTAAACGGCGCCCTGCGCGGGGCGGGCCTCTCCAAAATCCCCATGTACTTCATGCTGGGGAGCTTCGTGGTGCTGCGCCAGATTTACCTGATGATCGCGGTTCCCTTGACGGACAGCGTAAATGTAGTTATGGCGGGCTGGCCCATCACCTGGGTGGTCTGCGCCATCGGCATGGCCTGGTACTACTTTAAGACGGACTGGCTGAGGAAGAATGAGGTGTAGGGGGAGGGGATATATTAAATCCCCTTCTCCTCCAGAAAATCCCCAAGCAGGTTTAAGCAGACCGCCTTCCGGTACTCTGCAGAGACCCGGCCGGTGGTGAGCTCCATCTGTTCTTCATAGCGCTTTATGAGCTCGGGCTTTAGGGCCCGGGCTTCTTTTAACGTCTTTCCCTCGAGTATTTCCTCAAGCTTTCGCATCCGAAGAACTGTGCCGGACACAGCCCCGAAGCCCGCGGCAATATGCCGGATGCGCTCCCCGTCCATATCAATGATGCCGGCAAAGGACACCCGGGAGATGGCAAGGGCGTTTCTGCCGCCTACCTTTTTATAGTAATAATTATCCAGCCCCTTTCTGGGAAGAAAGATTTCCGCAATAAGCTCACCGGGCACAAGGTCCAGCTCCTTTCGGCCCTTATAAAAGTCCTGAATGGGAAGAACCCGCTCCCCGCCGGCGGACACCAGCCGCAGGGAGGCGTCGCAGACATATTCAATGAGCACGGTGTCCGCCTTGGCGGAGCCGTTTCCGATATTTCCCCCAAAGGTTCCGGCGTTGCGGATGGCCGGGGCGGCGATGCGGGAGAGGGCCTCCTTCATAAGGGCGGGAACCAGATCCGATTCCAGGGCCTGGGTGAAGGTGACGGCCGCTCCAATGCGAAGCCAGGCATCATCTGTGCGGATCTGGCGAAGCTCCGGCAGATGGCCGATAAAGAGGTAGGAGACGCCGGGGCGGTTCTCCACCATCAGATCGGTTCCCCCTGCGTAGGGGACGGCTCCCGTATCCCGCAGAAGGGCCAGGGCCTCGTCCAGTGTGGCAGGTTTATATCCGTTTACCATAGTCCATCCCCCTCCTTAGCTGCTTGTTGAATGGCTTTTACAATCGCATTGTATCCCGTGCACCGGCACAGATTGCCGGAGATTCCTTCCCGGATTTCATCCGGGGTTGGATGGGGATTTTTCCTCAAAAGGGCTTCCGCTGCCAAAACCATGCCGGGGATGCAGAAGCCGCACTGTACGGCGG
>CALWBS010000198.1 GCA_944376135.1 uncultured Enterocloster sp. | reverse complement strand
GGCCCGGCCGGCACAGGCGGAAATGTCCTGGCGGCTCCTATGGATGCCCAGGTACAGCTACAGACAATAAAGGAGGAGACGGCAAGGAACAACATCCCGATTACAGAAGCGAAATTACAATTTGGTTTGCTTAATACGAATAGTCAGGGTCAGGAATTGGCGGGAACGCTCCTGGCCAGGGAGGTACGCACAGATAAAAGAAGAAGATCCTGGTCCCACGCGCAGCTGGAGATTTTGCAGCAGCAGATTGCGCGGGAGAAGCAGGAGAAGGAGGCAAAAAGGCTTGAGGAGGAGGCCAGAAGGGCGGCGAGACGGATTCCGGTATCCGACGAGGACTACCAGATTCTGCTGAAAATTGTCCAGGCAGAGGCCGGCGGATGTGATGACAAAGGAAAAATACTGGTGGCAAATGTGATTATTAACCGGGTTTTGGATGAATCTTTTCCCGACACGGTACGGGAGGTGGTGTATCAGCCCTCTCAGTTTCAGCCGGTGTCCACAGGTGTGATTAACTCGGTGACAGCGACAGCGGAAACGGCGGCCTGCGTGGACAGGGCCCTGCAGGGCGAAGATTATTCCGCAGGCGCCTTGTATTTTATGAACCGGAAGGGCTCTGGAGGAAGGGCCTCCTGGTTTGACAGAAGCCTGACCTTTCTTTTCGCCCACGGCGGGCATGAATTTTTTAAGTAGTGATTGAGTTTTCCTGCGGGTCAGGTGTATAATGGAAGGGTAACTGTTTCGGACGGTTGCTGACAACACTTGAGACAAAGGAGATGGCAGTATGATTTTTGATGAGAAGAAAAATTTGGACTTTTACAGAAATCTGGGGATTGAGGGGCGGTACGCAAAGGCCGTGGATTTCCTGAAGAACACGGATTTAAAGGCCCTAAAGCCCGGCAAGTACGAGATTGACGGAAAGAATGTGTACGCCAATGTGACTGCCTACACCACCATTCCCTGGGAGGAGGCCAAGTATGAGGCGCATGAGCACTACACGGACATTCAGTATGTGATTGAGGGAAGCGAGGTTATGACCTATGCGCCGGTGCACGAGATGACGGTGAAGACGCCCTATAACCCGGACAAGGATGTGGTGTTCTTTGAGAATACGACGCCGGGTCTTCAAATCGTGACAAAGCCGGACCAGTACCTGATCTTTAATCCCTGGGACGCCCACAAGCCGAAGGCAGCGGACGGGGAGCCGGCGCCGGTGAAGAAAGTAATTGTAAAGATCAAAGAAGACTAGGGCAGAATTTTCAGGCACGCTCTGGTATATGTGAGTCCACAAGAGACTGCCGGGTCGAGGAGGCAGGAGCAGCAGCCTGTTTCTCCTCTGACCCGGTTCTTTTTTGAGAAAAATAGTTGCGTGCGCTACTATTTTGTGCTATACTGCTTCGGGAAAGCGGGTGAGAATAGAGTATGATGAAACATTTTCCGAATATGGGGCGCTGTGTGTCCATCCTGGACCGGCTGATGCGGATGTACTATGACCGGGAACTGGCGGACTTTGAGATTGGATGGGGACAGCAGTTTTACGTGGAATATCTCTACGACCATCCCGGGGCATCGGCCCAGGAGATGGCGGAGTGCATACGGGTGGACAAGGCCACGCTGACAAAGGCAGTCAAGAAGCTGGACAGCATCGGCTATGTGCAGATCAAAAAGAGCGAGAAGGACCGGCGGGTGAAGCGGCTGTATCTGACGGACAAGGCCCTTCCGGCCGCTAAGCGCATCAAGGAGATACACGGGCAGTTTTTTGAAATTCTCTGCTCCGGCATTCCGCCCTCGGATGTCCGGATGACGGAACAGATTCTGCAGCAGATGACGGAGAATATCAATCAAAAAGTATGGCACAGGATGGAGGAACAGAATGGGATTATCTGACAGACAGCGGACATTGATTTTTATTAACCTGGTGGTTTCGGGAATCGCCTCTTCGACTCTCTCGACGGCGATGACTACGGCTCTTCCCAATGTAGTGGAATATTTTGGAGTCAGCACATCCATCGGACAGTGGCTCACAAGCGGCTATTCTTTGGCGATGGGTATGGTTATGCCTCTGACCGCCTTTTTGATCACCCGGTTTCCCACGAAGCGGCTGTATATGACCGGAATCGGAGGTTTTATCGCAGGGCTTCTTCTCAGCATTTTCGCGGGGAATTTTGGGATTATGATGGCAGGGAGAATCCTGCAGGCCTGCGGCAACGGAATTCTGATGTCCGCGGCCCAGGTGATTATTTTGACCGTCTATCCCCCGGAGAAAAAGGGAACGATGATGGGAACTTACGGGCTCTCTACAACGGCTGCTCCCATCATTGCGCCGACCATCGCCGGGCTGATGATTGATGCTTTTGGATGGAAATCTATTTTTTACCTGGTCATGGCGATTATGGCATTTTCTTTTATTGTATCCGGAATTGTCTTTGAGGACGTGCTGGAGATTCAGGATAAGAAGTTTGATGTCCTCTCCTTTGGGGAGAGCATCGTGGCTTTCGGCGGCATCACGCTGGGAATTGGGAATATCAGCAGCTTCGGCCTGGTGAGCGCGCAGGCGGGGCTTCCTCTGCTGGCTGGTGCAGTGGTGTGTGCGTTTTTTGTGGCCCGCCAGTGCGGCCTGGAAAAGCCGTTTTTGGATGTGAAGATTCTCGGAAACCGGGATTACGCGGTGAGCGTGGTCTCCAGCATGGTTCTGTATCTGGTGATGATGGGCTCCTCCGTGATGATGCCTCTCTATGTCCAGAGCGTCATGGGATACTCGGCGGTTGTGTCCGGCCTGGTCACCCTGCCGGGATCCCTTGCCACAGCGGTTGTGAGCCCCTTTGCCGGCCGGCTGTATGACAAAATGGGCATTAAAAAGATTTTTGTCGCGGGTTCGGCGGCCCTTCTGGTCAGCAATATCGGGATGTTTTTCCTCACCATGCGGATGCCGCTCTGGGCTGCGGCTGCCCTCAATGTGATCCGCAATATCTCTATCGGAAGCCTGATGATGCCCCTGCTGACCTGGGGGACCAGCCGTGTGAGCCCAAAGAAGGTGGCGGACGCGTCCTCCCTTCTGACCTCTTTCCGTACCATCGCAGGCTCTATCGGCTCTGCGGTGTTTGTGGGGATTATGACTGTGGTGAGCGCTGGCTCAGCTGCGGTTTACGGGGACAATGCTCTGATGCACGGGATGAATATTTCTTTTCTGTGCATGGCAGCCGGAGCTCTGGTGCTTCTGCTGATTGCGGTGTTTGGCGTGAGAACGGAAGATACGACGAAATGAGAGAATAGCGAAAAAGAGCGTCTTTTGGCGAAGCTTGGTGCGGGCCAGAGGGCGCTTATTTTTTGTCGAAATATTTTCTGCCGGTCCCCCGTCCCTTCGACGGCATTCGCAGTCCTAATTTACTATAATAATTTCCGGGCAGTCGGAAAGGAAGGTGCGCGTGTATGGAGCGAAAATCCTGCCTGCCGGGCGTATGACGTATACGGTGTACATAGACGCGGTATTTGCTGTAAATGCCGTGATGGATTTTCTGGTTCTGGCGGCAGCGGGCCGCATTCTGGGATACAGAACCGGGAAGGCACGGCTTGCCGCGGGTGCGCTTGCGGGCGGGCTCTGGTCGTGTCTGGCGCTTTTGTGGCAGGGCAGTGTGATTTTTGCGGCGGCTGTCACCTATGCGGGGGTGAGCGTGCTCATGGCGGTAATCGCCTTTCCTGTGAAAGGAGGGAAGGAGACGGCCAGAGCGGTGGGATGCATCTACCTGGTTTCCGTGGTTTTGGCAGGGGGGATGCTGGCTCTTGAGAGGCCTGCATCGGCCATATTTTCCGCGGTCCGGGGGACAAGGGATGACACGCTTTCCCTGCTGTTTTGGATGTTTCTGGCTGCGGGAGGAGCGGCCGGGGTGTTTGGATTTTCCGGCGGAATCCGGCGGATGGTGCGGGATGCGGCACAGCGAAGGGATATGTGCCGGGTGGTTCTTCAGTTCGGGGACAGAAGGGAGGAGGTTTCCGG
>CALWBS010000197.1 GCA_944376135.1 uncultured Enterocloster sp. | reverse complement strand
ATATTTTCTCTGAATATGAGATACACTTGAACAAAATCCTGCCTCATACCGAGCAGGAGTGGCACTATCATTCGACGATTGAAGAGACGATTGTGGTCACGAAGGGGAGGCTGCGCTGCGAATATTTGGCTGGCGGTAAGAAGGCAGAGCGCTCCATGGGGCCGGGGGAAATCGTGCGGGTGAAAAACAGCATCCATACATTCAGGAATGATACGGATGAGGCGGCTGAATTTATAGTATTCCGTTTTGTGCCTGATGGGAGGGATAAACGGGATCAGATCAAAGGCGACAAGACGGTGGTAACGCGTGACGCCGGCCTTAATTCATATCCAATCCCAAATCCAAGCGCATAGCCTGCAAAAGTCAAGACAGCCAGCCGGCCGACCATACGTCCTTTCAATATATAACCTCAATAAAGCCGGGGAGGGCGTCAGCCCTTCCCGTTCCAGCAGTAGGTGCAAAGCCGGCAGGGAGAAAGCCCTACGGACTCCACCAGGTCGTCCAGGCGGTGATACCTCAGGGAGGTAAAGTTAAGCCGGCGGCGGATTTCCTCCACCATCTCCTGATAATTGGCGCTGTCCGGGTCCGCGTAGTCCTCCAGAATCTCCTGGGAGACACTATCCCCCTCTCTGTCCTTGATGATCCGGCGGGTGATCAAATCCAGATCTGAGGATGAGCGGGAGAAGTTTAAATAGGGGCAGCCAAAGAGCAGGGGCGGGCAGGCCGGGCGGATGTGGACCTCCCTGGCTCCGCTCTGGTAGAGAAACTCTGTGGTTTCGCCCAGCTGAGTGCCCCGGACAATGGAATCATCGATGAGCAGCAGGCGTTTGCCGCGGATCAGCACATCCACGGGGATCAGCTTCATGCGGGCGATGAGATTTCTCTGTATTTGGCTCTGGGGCATGAAGGATCGGGGCCAGGTGGGGGTATATTTGATGAAGGGACGGGCGAAGGGAACACCGGACTCATTTGCATAGCCCACGGCATGGGCCGTTCCGGAGTCGGGAACTCCGGCCACGATATCCGGGGATACATCTGTCCCGCCGGATTTGTCCCGTCTGGCTAAAAGACGGCCGCATTCGTAGCGCATGGCTTCCACGTTGATGCCTTCGTAGGTGGAGGTGGGGTAGCCGTAGTACACCCACAGAAAGGAACAGATATGCATCTCCTGCCGGGGCGGGCTTAAGGTCTCTGCCCCCTCCGGGGTGAAAAAGACAATCTCCCCGGGGCCGAGTTCCCGGTAGTCCTCATATCCAAGATTGATATAGGCAAAGCTCTCAAAGGAGGCGCAGAAGGCGTCTTCTTTTTTTCCGATGACAATGGGGGTGCGGCCGTATTTATCGCGGGAGGCATAGATGCCCTGGGGCGTCATCACCAGGATGGACATAGAACCCTCGATTCGGTCCTGGGCGTAGAGCAGGCCCTCGGTAAGGGTAGCTTTCTGGTTGATGAGGGCAGCTACCAGCTCTGTGGCATTGATGCGGCTTTGGCTCATCTCCATAAAATGAATATGCCCATTTTCAAAAGCGTCCCGTACCAGCTCGCTTTCATTGTTGATTTTCCCCACCGTAGTGATGGCAAAACTGCCGAGATGGGATTTGATGAGCAGCGGCTGGGGCTCGTTGTCAGAAATGCATCCGATGCCGATGGTTCCCTCCAGCTCTTCTAAGTCTCTGTCAAACTTCGTCCGAAACGGGGTGTTCTCTATATTGTGGATGGAACGAAAAAAACCGTCCCCTTCCCGGTAGACCGCCATTCCGCCCCGCTTTGTCCCCAGATGGGAGTGGTAGTCCACGCCGAAAAACAGATCCAGCGTACAGCTGTTCTTTGAAGCAACACCAAAAAATCCGCCCATATGTATGGTCCTCCTGTGTGTAAAAACGTCTAAGTACAATGCAACAGCTCTATCATACCATAGGCCGGCGGGAAAGAACAAGGAGAGGTTCACAAAAAAGTAAAATCAGTGTATAATGGACGTAACAATTCAGACGGCGGGCAAACAGGGCAAAAAGCAGGCGTCAAGCTTGCTTGCAAGCCTGCTTTTTGCCCTGTTTGCACATCGGAGCAGGTGCCCTGCGGGGTATGAATAGCCCAGCTTTTGCCCGGCCTTGGCCGGGCAAGAAGAGGTCGCCGTCTGAACTGTTTATTCAACCGGAAGAGAGGCACACATATGGACTTATACCGCATTATTCTTGTGGACGACGAGGAAGAAGTGAGAAAGAGCATCATCAAGAAGATCGACTGGCACGCCGCTGGGTTTGAGGTGGTGGGAGATGCGGAGAACGGGCAGGAGGCGCTGGAGAAGATAGAGGCCCTGGAGCCGGATGTGCTGATGACAGACATCCGGATGCCTTATATGGACGGTCTGGCCCTTATTGAGCGGATCCGCCAGAAATACCCCTCTATGAAAGTGCTTATTTTTTCCGGATACGATGATTTTGAATATGCTCAGCAGGCTATTAAGCTGAATGTGACGGAGTACATTTTAAAGCCGGTTAATGTGGAAGAATTGACCCAGATTTTAAACCGGGTCAAGGCGAATTTGGATGAGGAAATTGAGCAGCGCAGGAATCTGGACCGGCTGCGGGAGCGGTATCAGAACAGCCTGCCCATTCTGCGGGAGGTTTTTTTGAATGATCTTGCCAGAGGAAATATCCCGGCGGATCAGGTGGAGGGCCGCCTTAGAGAATACGGTGTGGACATTTTAGGAGCGCGCAAATGGTTGACTGCGGTGGTGAGCGTGGAGGCTCAGGAGCAGACTGCGGACCAGGTTCTCTCCCTGCACCAGGAACTGTTTCCTATTTCGGTCCGCCAGCTCATGGAGGACCATCTGCGGGAGTACGGGCGATTTGCCCTCTTTAACTCCACGGCGGGACTGACGCTGGTTGTGGCTGTGGACGGCGGGAATACCCAGACGGGGCTTATCGACCTTCTGGGAGATATCTGCAAAGAGTGCAGAAGAATCTTGGGGGTCACGGTGACCATCGGTGTAGGGCACAGCTGTACAGAGTTAAAGGAGCTGCGCAGTTCCTACCAGTCCGCTGTGGAGGCCCTGGGCTACAAGGCTATTGTAGGCCAGGGAAAGACCATCTATATCAATGATATGGAGCCTGTGAGCCGGGGAAGGCTGCAGATGGATGCAAAGGACGAGTCAGAGCTTGTGACAGCGGTGAAATTCGGCCCTAAAGAGAAAATTGAATCGGTGGTTCACGGCTTGGTGGCACGCATGGAGGATGCGAAAGTTCATATGCGCCAATACCAGCTTTTTATGCTCTCCATCACCAACTGCCTGATGCAGCTGATGCAGCAGTATGACCTGGACCCCGGCGATATCTCCAGCATGCGGGAGCATTATTCGGAAATTTTCTCCTCCGCCCTGCACAGGGAAGAATTTGAGGATTGGATTATCCGGACGGCCTGTCAGATGAATGAGATGATGAACCGGGAGAGGGACAACACCACCCGGCGGGTGATTTTGGAGGCAAAACGCTACATTCAGGAAAAC
>CALWBS010000196.1 GCA_944376135.1 uncultured Enterocloster sp. | reverse complement strand
CTCCTCCCCCGGTTCCCTCGTCAAATGCACACCGGGCTCTAAGCGGATACCGACGCATGTTAAAAAACCCGCAAGCCGTTCGCTGCTCTTTGCCGCCAGGCTCGGGCAAATTTCCAGCCGGAAGCAGCTCCCGTCAAACAGGCACCGTATATCCGTGCAGCCGGTGGGAAGCTCAATGATTTCCTCCCGCCCGCTGTTCCGGATTTCATACAGCTTTTGGATTCTCGCATCCTTCGCCTCGACCTCCCGGTATTCCACATTCTCGGACATGTAAAACGCCTTATATTTCATTCGCCAACCTTCTTAAACCATAGAGAGGGAACCTTGGGCTCCAGCCGCACATACAGCCCGTCGATTTTCCCGGTAATCTCGTCATAATGATATGTCAGAGGCGCTGTAACAAAAAGAGTATCCTCCTTTATATCCCTCACACGAAAGGTATCGTAGTGGTAGTGCTCCATGGGGAGGCGCCAGCCCTTATATATAAGTGTGAGCGAATCCCCGCCTTTCTCTGCCTCCACCTGCAGCTGTCCGTACCCCTCATTTTGGAAGAGACCTGTGTACTGCTCCCTCGGATGGGAGAGACCGGTGCCGGGCACTGGCTTTGTCGGCATAAGATCCTCTTTCCAGTGATAATGGGTTCCCCCGAATTTCCCGTCAAAAGCGCGAAGTCTTGCCGGCCAATCAATTGCAGGCAATCCCAAAACACGGTCAATAATCGTATAGGCCAAGGTAAACATGTAAGGAGAACAAGGCTTGTGCCGGTTCACTATCAGCATAAATCCCAGCTTCTTTTCCCGGATAAATGCCTCCATCGCGCAGTATCCCTCGATTTCGCCCGTATGGAAGGTCACCTCCATGCCCCGGTAAAAGGTTACCTTCCATCCCATGGCATATCTTCCGTAGGCCGGCACCTCGTCCCAGTGCCAAGGCAGCAGCCGCATACCCACGGCCCCCCAGTGCAGCTCGTCCATCACCGCCTCCGAAAACAGCCGGCGCCCCTTAAAGATTCCCCCATTGATATGAAGCCGAATCCAGTTTATCATCTCCTTTGCGCAGGAGTTCACAGCAGCCGCAGGGGCAGCCACTCCCATCTCCCAGGGCGGCATCTCCTCCAGAGAGCCGCCTCTGTCCCGCTCAAAATATCCCACGGCAAAATCAGGGTCCTCACGCATCTGTCTCACGGTCAGGCAGGTCCGTTTCATCCCCAGCGGGTCAAGAATCCGCTCCTGCACCAGTTCCTCCCAGGTCTGCCCGGAAATACGCTCCGCAATATGGCCCAAAATCCCATAAATCACATTGTTATACTGGGCAGCGCTGCGAAAAGGCCTGTTAGGTGCAAGAAACTTAAGACGGTGCATATATTCCTCCCGGCTCACCCCCGGCGCAGGCCATGTGGCGTCATGGTCCGCCAGTCCGGTCCTATGATAAAGCATGTCACGCACCGTAACCTCCTGGGAGGCAAAAGGATCCATCATCGCAAAATCCGGAATATATTCCCGCACCGGCCTGTCAAAATCCAGTCTGCCCTCATCCGCCAGGGAGGCCAGCACCCCGGAGGTAAAGGATTTGGAGCCGGAGGCAATGCAGCCTAAAGTCTCCGGCGTCATGGGAGCGCCTGTTTTCAGATTCCGGACACCGTATCCTTTTTCAAAAATCAATTGGTCATCAAGGCAGATAGCCAGCGCCGTCCCCGGTATATTCCAATAGTCCATCTGCTCTGTCATAAATTCATCATCAAGTAAGTTTTTCATCGTCTTCTCCTCCCATTATACGAATGGTGCATTTTCTGTCCTTTTTCAAGGAATCTGCACCGCTTTCATCGTAAATCCACCGACCAGGGGGCTGTGGCACTTGACCAGACGGCCCGCCGCATCCTCCGTCATCACCGGCTCCTCCGTCCGGCACCGCTCTGTGGCATAGGGACATCGCGGATGAAAGGCGCACCCCTTTGGAAGATCCATAGGGCTCGGCGTCTCCCCTAAAATCTCGTACTTCCGCTCCCTCTGATGGGTGTCGATAACCGGAGCGGCCTGGATCAGTATTTGCGTGTAGGGATGGGCCGGATGTTCAAATAAATCCTCCGCCCTTCCCATCTCCACGATTCTCCCCAGATACATGACCATCACCCGGTCAGACAAATACTGCACCACCCGCAGGTCATGGGAGATAAAAATCATAGTGAGATTCAGCTTATTTTTAAGCTCCATCAGGAGATTGATGATCTGAGCCTGGATGGATACGTCCAGGGCCGATACGGGCTCGTCCGCAATCAGAAGCTCAGGCTGCATGACAAGGGCTCGGGCAATTCCGATTCTCTGCCTCTGCCCGCCGGAGAATGCAGAAGGATACCGGTCTAAGGCATAGGACGGCATTCCCACCATATCCAAAATCTCCACTGTCCGCTTCTCGTACTCCTCCTTGGGACAAAGATGATGGACAGATAGGATCTCATAAAACATCTGCCGTATGGTCATCTTGGGATTCAGGGAGGAATAAGGATCCTGGAACACCATCTGGATGGCCTTTCTGGCCTCTTTCAGGGCTCTCCCCTCCTTCAGTGCGAGATCCCCGTACTTTCCGAACATCACGGCTCCGTCATCCGGCTTATACAGGCGGATTAAAGCCTTTGACAAGGTGCTCTTTCCGCAGCCGCTCTCCCCCACCAGCCCCAGGGTTTCCCCCTGGTACACGCAGAAGGTCACGTCCTCCACTGCCCGCACATAGGCCTGGGGCTTTCTCCGTATGATCTCCGCCAGGTTCTGCCGAACGGAAAAAGTCTTGGACAAATGAGATACGTCCAAAAGCGGCTTTGCCGTCTGTTCACTCATGCGATGCGCCTCCTTCCTCCGGCTGTGTCCAGCCCTTTATGCGCTCCATTTTCTTCAAACAATGGCAGCGGGAAAAATGCCCCGGCTCCACCTGGACAAGGGGCGGCATCTCCTGCCTGCACCGCTCCTCGCAAAATTCGCACCGCGGCGCAAAGGGACACCCCTTCGGCATATCATTTAGATTCGGCGGCGCGCCGTTTATGGAATACAGCTTTTTTCCCTTCTGCGCGATGGAGGGAATGGAGCGCATCAGCCCGTAAGTGTACGGATTTCTCGGCCGCTCAAAAATCACCTCAGCCTTGGCGGTCTCCATAATTTTTCCCGCGTACATTACCGCGATATAGTCACACATCTGGGAAGCTACCCCCAGGTCATGGGTCACCAGCACCAGGCTCATGTCCAGTTCCCGCTTCAGCCGCTTTAGCAGCCGGATGATCTGATCCTGGATGGTTACGTCCAGGGCTGTGGTAGGCTCGTCCGCCAACAGCAGACGCGGACGGGAGGCCAGGGCGATGGCGATCATGGCGCGCTGACGCATTCCCCCGGAAAACTGATGGGGATAGCAGTCAAGCCGCTCTTTAGGAGAGGGAATGCCCACCAGGCGCAGAAGCTCCAGGGCCTGCTCCTCCTTCTCCTTCTTCGTCATTTTCACATCTTTTAAGGACTCCACCAGCTGCGTTTTAATGGTCAGAATGGGATTTAAGGTAGTCATGGGGTCCTGAAAAATCATGCCGATCTCCTTTCCCCGTATCCCGCGCATCTCCTTCTCCGAATACGTAAGAAGATTCTTTCCCTGATAGAGGATTTCCCCGCCCGTAATTTTTCCGGGGTGCTTCACCAGGCGGATCAGCGAGCGGCAGGTTACGCTCTTGCCGCAGCCGCTCTCCCCGATTAACCCAAAGGTCTCCCCTCTGCGGATCTGAAAGCTCACATCATTGACCGCCTGTACGGTCCGCTCCTCCGTTATAAAATCCGTGTGAAGATTCTTCACTTCCAACAAAACTTCCGACATTTTCTGTCTTACGCTCCCTTCCCGGCGTGCTGCCTCACGCACATTATGCAAACTAGCCGTCCTTCTGCAGCCGTTTTGAGATTCCCTCTCCCACCAGACTGATGGAAATGCCGGTCAGGGCCAGCATCAGCCCCGGAAATGCCGCAATCCACCAGGAGGTGGTGATAAAGGATTTCCCCTCGGAGATGATTGCGCCCCATTCCGGCGTGGGCGTGGGGACGCCGAGCCCCAGAAAGCTTAGGGAAGCCCCCATCAGCATGCAGAGCATGATATCGGAAATCGCATAGATAAAGGCGCTGTTCACCACATTCGGCAGGATGTGCCGGAACATGATCCTCTTATTCGAATAGCCCAGAGTGCGGGCCGCAGATATGTACTCACTGCTCTTCACTACAAGCACCTCGCTTCTGACCAGCTTGGCGTATTCCCTCCATCCCACCAGCCCGATGGCGATGAAGAGATTGCGGATGCCGGAGCCGAGAATCGCCACAATGGCGATGACCAGCACCATCAGCGGAAATGCCGTGAAGATATCCAATATCCGCATAATCACTGCATCAATCTTTTTTCCGTAATACCCTGCAGTCAGTCCCACAACCGTTCCGAAGATCGCCGGAATCAGCATGGCGAAAAAGCCGATCGCCAGATCCAGGCGCGCTCCATATACCACGCGGGCAAATATATCTCTTCCCAGATTATCCGTTCCAAACCAGTGCACGGACGATGGTCTCTGAAGAAGGGACTGCATATCCTGGGCAATGGGATCGTAGGATGTAAACAGGCCGGGGGCCAGCGCCATGGCGAGCACCAAGAGGAGGAAAAAGGACGCTGCCCAGAAAATGGGCGGCTGTTTTTTTTTTTTTTTTTTCATATGAAGCGCCTCCTCCTAATTCAGCTTAACTCTGGGGTCCAAGAACGAGTAAGCAATGTCCGTCAGCAGGTTCATAATCAGCACGATGATGCTGAACAGATACACCGTGGCCTGCACGATGCTGTAGTCCCGCGCCAGAATAGCATTCAACATCATCTGGCCGATTCCCGGAAGGGCAAACACACTCTCAATCACAATACTTCCCGCCAGCATGTAGGTCATGCGCATGGCCAGAAGGGTTACGGTGGAAATCAGCACATTTCTGAAAATATAGCGGGTCCGTATTTTCCAGGGGGACAGCCCCTTGCTGTAGGCAAAATCCACATAATCCTTGTCCAGCACCTGAATCACGTTTCCGCGGATGTTGCGCAGCACAAGGGCCGCAGTCCCCAGGGCTCCCGTAAATGCGGGAAGAATCAGCGCGTGAATCCGCTCCCCCAGCGTGTCTCCCCAGCCCCCCACAGGGAACCACTTGAGGCGCAGGGCAAAAATCAGCATGATCACCAGGCCCACCAGAAATTCCGGCACGGATATAAAGGTCAGGGACAGGGAGTCAATAAAGCTTCCGATTTTGCTGTCATGCTTGACGCCCGCCGCATAGCCCAGGGGAAAGCTGATGATAATCGCAAATACAATCGTCATCAAGGTCAGAGACACGGTTATCACCGCTTTCTGCGCAAAAAGCTCCGTCACAGGGGCCCGCAGCGTCAGGGATTCCCCGAAGTCAAAAGTCAGGCACTGCTTTAAAAAGAGCAGATACTGGGTGAATAACGGCTCATCCAGGCCCAGACGGGCCCGGGTCGCCGCAATCACCTCATCGCTGGCCCTGTTTCCCACGAGCAGCAGCGCCGGGTCTCCGGGAATCAGCCGCATTCCAAAAAATATGATAAAGGTAATGATAAGCAGCACCGGGATCATCTGAAGGATCCGCTTCACAATATACGTCAATTCTTCCATAATTTTCTATTTTGCAATCTCCATATTTTTCACGTTGTAAATTCCCAAAGGCGTCTGTGCCAGTCCGGTCACACTGTCAGCTGTTACCACGGCAAAAGGCGCATAGACCAGCGGAATCACCGGAACCGCGTCGGCCACAACCTCCTGCATCTGTCCGTAGTACTCCATGCGCAGATCCTCATCCATCTCGGAATTTCCTAACCGGCAAAGCTCCTCCGCCTGTTTTTGGTCCGCGTCGTTCCAGTAGCTTCTCCAGCAGTTTGCCTGCTCCGAGATGCACCACAGACCCGCCACCTCCGAGGTATCCGTCATATCGCTCGTCATATTGCTTAAGAACACATCATAATCGCCTGCCTGCCAGTTCTGTCTCGCCGTAGCGATGTCGACCTGCTGGATGTCCAGATTCACACCGATCTGTCCCCACTGCCCCTGAAGCATCGTCGCGGTCTGCAGGGTTGTGCTGTCTCCGCTTCCCACCTCAACCGTCAGGTTAAAGCCGTCGGGATATCCGGCTTCGGCCAGAAGCTGACGCGCGGCCTCCACATCTACGCCCGATGCCGGCAGATCCGCTTTATAGTGCGGCATGGACGGGGCCAGGAAGGACTGCGCGATCTGTCCATGCCCGAAGTACACCGCATTATTGATCGCTTCCTTATCTGTGGCAAGATTCAGCGCCTGCCTTACGCTCTTATTGGACAGATATTCATTCTGGCAGTTTAAAATGATGAACCGGACATCTGTGGAATCAAAGAGATGCACGGTCATCCCGCCCATATTTTGGAGTTCATCCACACGGCTGTAGGGAATCATAGCCGCCACATCGATCTGCCCGCTCTGCAGCTGCATGATGCGGGTGCTGTCATCCGCCACCACGACCATATCAATCTCATCCACCTTGGGGCTTCCCTCTTCCCAGTAGTATTCGTTCTTTACGAACACCATTCTCTCGCCCCGGTTCCACTCCTGGAGCACATAGGGACCTGTCCCGATGGGATTCTCCGCGAGCCCCTCAGTTCCCACCTCCTCGCAGTAGGCCTTGGGCATGATGGAGGAACTGAACATAGCCAGGGTAGAAAGAAATGCCGGTGACGGCTCCGTCAGGGTAATCACCAGGTTATTGTCCCCTCCGTCCTCCATGGTGTCGATCATATCCAGCATGCCGATCCAGGGGCCGTCCGCTGTCTTTGCCCGGTCAATGCTGTAAATGCAGTCCTCTAAGG
>CALWBS010000195.1 GCA_944376135.1 uncultured Enterocloster sp. | reverse complement strand
AGAATATTTTCAAGAACCTGCGCGGCAAAGGCCGTCTGTCCGAGGCGGATGTGAAGGCTGCCTTGAAAGAGGTAAAGATGGCTCTCCTGGAGGCGGACGTAAACTTCAAGGTGGTAAAGCAGTTCATCGGTTCCGTTCAGGAGCGGGCAGTGGGTGAGGATGTTTTTGGAAGCCTCACGCCGGGCCAGACGGTGATCAAGATCGTCACCGAAGAGATGGTGAAGCTCATGGGCTCTGACACCACGGAGATTGCCTTAAAGCCGGCAAATGAGATCACAGTCATCATGATGGCAGGTCTCCAGGGCGCGGGCAAGACCACCACCACGGCCAAGATTGCGGCAAAGCTCAAGGCAAAGGGGCGCACACCGCTTCTTGCAGCCTGCGACGTATACCGGCCCGCTGCGATTAAGCAGCTTCAGGTCAACGGAGAGAAGGTGGGAATCCCCGTATTTTCCATGGGGGAGAAGAACCGGCCTGTGGACATCGCCAAGGCAGCCAGGGAGCACGCTTTAAAGAACAACATGAATGTGCTGATTCTGGATACGGCAGGACGCCTTCATATCGATGAAGGGATGATGGAGGAGCTCACCGAGATCAAGACTGCCCTTACTGTCGATCAGACCATCCTGGTGGTGGACGCCATGACTGGTCAGGATGCGGTAAATGTAGCCAGCACCTTCAATGACAAGGTGGGCATCGACGGCGTGATTCTCACAAAGCTTGACGGCGACACCCGAGGCGGTGCGGCCCTGTCCATACGGGCTGTGACCGGAAAACCCATTCTCTATACCGGTATGGGCGAAAAACTCTCAGATCTGGAACAGTTTTATCCGGACCGGATGGCTTCCCGAATTCTCGGCATGGGAGATATTCAGTCCCTGATTGAAAAGGCGGCGGCCGAAGTGGACGAGGAGCAGGCCAAGGAGCTTAGCCAAAAGCTGCGCAAGGCTGAGTTTGATTACAATGATTTCCTTTCCCAGATGCAGCAGATAAAGAAGATGGGCGGCATGGGAAGCATTCTCTCCATGATGCCGGGTATGGGAAGTCAGCTCTCAAGCGTGGATATGGACGAGGGGGAGCGGTCCCTAAAGCGGGTGGAATCCATTATTCTCTCCATGACCAAGGAGGAGCGGGCCAACCCGAACCTTATCAATCCTTCCCGCAAGCAGCGCATTGCAAAAGGCGCGGGGGTGGATATCAGCGAGGTGAACCGCTTAGTCAAGCAGTTTGACCAGATGAAAAAGATGATGAAGCAGATGCCCGGCCTGATGGGCGGCGGGAAGCGCAGGGGCTTCGCCGGTTTAGGCGGCCTGATGGGCGGAAGGATGAAGCTTCCGTTTTGAGTGTGTTAGTCAGCAGGCATCGGCCTGTATGTCTATAGAAGAATACGTTTAAGGAGGTGAATCAAAATGGCAGTAAAGATGAGACTGAGAAGAATGGGCCAGAAGAAGGCTCCTTTCTATAGAATCGTAGTTGCAGATTCCAGATCTCCCAGAGATGGAAGATTTATCGAAGAGGTTGGTTACTATGACCCCACCAAGGAACCCAGCGTAATCAAGTTCGACGAGGAAGCAGCAAAGAAGTGGCTGGCTACAGGCGCACAGCCCACTGAGACTGTTGGAAAGCTTCTGAAGATCGCCGGCATTCAGTAACAGCAAATGAGGTGAAGATGATGAAGGAATTAGTCGAAGTGATCGCCAAGGCACTGGTGGACAATCCGGACGAGGTGGTTGTAACTGAGTCTCAGAAGGGTGAGGATACCTTGATTGAACTCAAGGTAGCTTCTGCCGACATGGGCAAGGTGATTGGCAAGCAGGGCAGGATCGCAAAGGCAATCCGCTCCGTTGTCAAGGCAGCCGCATCCAAGGAAGATAAGAAAGTGATCGTTGAGATTCAATAGCCGGCGTCCGGATTGTCGGACAGCGGCGTGCGATACTCGCGCGGGAAAACCGCCGGCCTTCTGGCTGGCGGTTTTCGTTACGAGACAGGAGATATTTTATGGAAGAAATGCTCAGAGTCGGCGTCATTACAACCACCCACGGGGTGCGGGGCGAGGTGAAGGTTTATCCCACCACGGACGACGCCGGGCGTTTTTTGGAACTTACGGACATCTGGCTGGATACGGGAAAAGAACGCATTCCGCTGAAGATCCAGAATGTCAAATTTTTTAAGAATATGGTTATCCTGAAATTTGAAGGATATGATGATATAAATGCCGTGCAGACCTGGCGGCAGAAGGACCTTTTTATAACCCGGGACCAGGCGGTGGATCTGGAAGAGGATGAATATTTCATCGGAGACCTGATCGGTCTTGCGGTGGAGGATGAGGAGGGGAACCCTCTTGGTGTCCTTAAGGATGTGCTGGAGACCGGGGCCAACGATGTGTACCTGGTATCCCGGCCGGGAGATAAGGATCTGATGCTTCCCGCCATCAAGGACTGCATCCGGGAGGTGGACTTAGAGGCAGGTGTTATGCGGGTGCGGGTTCTTCCCGGCCTTCTGGACCTGTAGAGACAGCCCCAGGCCTGACAAAGGAGAGGATATAATGCCCATTACTGTCTTAGACCAGAATACCATCAATAAAATCGCTGCCGGCGAGGTGATTGAGCGTCCCGCCTCAGTTGTCAAGGAGCTTTTGGAAAATGCCATAGACGCCAGAGCCACGGCAGTAACCGTGGAGATCAAGGAAGGGGGCTGTGAGCTGATCCGTGTGACGGACAACGGCTGCGGGATTCCGGGCGACCAGATTCCCCTGGCTTTCCTGCGCCATGCCACCAGCAAAATCCGCTCTGTGGAGGATCTGCTGACCGTGTCCTCCCTGGGATTCCGCGGCGAGGCATTGGCCAGCATCGCCTCGGTCTCCCAGGTGGAGCTGATCTCCAAGGTAGCTCAGAGCCTGACGGGCTCCCGCTACCAGATTGAGGGCGGGAAGGAGCGGGGCCTTGAGGAGATCGGCGCCCCCGAGGGGACAACCATCATTGCCAGAAATCTGTTCTACAACACCCCGGCCCGGAAAAAATTTTTGAAAACCCCCGCGACTGAGGGGAGCCATGTGGCCTCCCTGGTGGAGAAAATCGCTCTCTCCCGGCCGGACATCTCCATCCGCTTTATACAGAACAATCAGAATAAACTCTACACCTCGGGCAACAGCAATGTAAAGGATCTGATTTATACGGTGTTCGGGCGTGAGACAGCGGCCAACCTGATTGAAATTCAATGGGAGGGAGAGGGCATTTCCATGTCCGGGTACATAGGAAAGCCGGTTCTGGCCCGTTCCACCCGCGGCTACGAGAATTATTTTATCAATGGGCGCTATATCAAGAACCACATCGTTGCAAAGGCTATCGAGGAGGCCTACAAGCCCTTTATGATGCAGCATAAATATCCCTTTACCATGCTGTATTTTTCCATTGAGCCGCACAGTTTGGATGTAAATGTGCACCCTACAAAAATGGAGCTGCGCTTTTCGGACGGGGAGAGCGTGTACCAGGCCGTGCTCGCAGGCATTCGCCAGGCTCTGTCCCGGCAGGAGCTGATTCCCCGGGTGGAGCTTGCGGAAAGCCGGGAAAAGAAAGATACGGGGGCTGCCTCGGCCAGGCAGCCCCGGCCGGAGCCCTTTGAAACCAGGAGAAGGCAGGTTCTGGGGGAGAGCGCCCCTCAAAACAATCTCTATGAGAGTGCGCCCCAGGCACGCCCCTCCCTTGTGGAGGATTTGAAGCCCCGGTGGCTGAAGGAGGCGCAGGAAAAACACGCCCCTTCACATGGAAAAATGCCTGAAAAAACACCTGCGGACAAAAAGCCGGCGGGACTCCAATCTGCGGACAGTGGCCCGGCAGAGCTCCAATCTGCGGACAGCAGTCCGGCAGAAACCAAGCGGGCAGAAGCGAAAAATGCATCGCAGACTGTCACCCAGGCCGCCCCTCAGGCCGCCGAGCAGCTGGACCTTTTTGACGGAAAACTTCTGGATCCCAAGTCCCGCGTCCGCCACAAGCTCATCGGCCAGCTCTTTGATACCTACTGGCTGGTGGAATTTGAGGAGCAGCTCTTCATCATTGACCAGCATGCGGCCCACGAGAAGGTGCTCTTTGAGCGGACAATGGCGATGTTAAAAAACAGGGAATTTGACACTCAGATGGTGGAGCCGCCCATTATTCTCACCCTCAGCCCGGGGGAGGAAATTTTGTTGAAAAAATATATGAAGTATTTCACGGACATGGGCTTTCAAATTGAGGCTTTCGGAGGAAAAGAGTATGCGGTGCGGGGCGTGCCGGCCAACCTGCCTTCCCTGGCCAGGAAGGATCTCCTTTTGGAGATGATTGACGGTCTGTCCGAGGACACGGCCATTCACAAGCCGGACATGATTTGGGACAAGGTTGCTTCCATGTCCTGCAAGGCAGCGGTAAAAGGGCGCCATGCCATGTCCCCCAAGGAGGCGGATGAGCTCATCGGCCAGCTCCTTACGCTTGAAAATCCCTACGCCTGCCCCCACGGACGGCCCACCATTATTTCCATGTCAAAATACGAACTGGAAAAGAAATTTAAGCGCATTGTGTAACGGAGGAGCTATGAAACAACCCCTTATCATCCTGACAGGCCCCACGGCGGCGGGGAAAACCGCCCTGTCCATCCGCCTGGCAAAGGCATTAAACGGCGAGATTGTCAGCGCGGATTCCATGCAGGTGTATCGCCATATGGACATCGGCTCCGCGAAAATCCGGCCGTCTGAGATGGAGGGCGTGCCCCATCACCTCATCGACGTCCTGGAGCCTTGGGAGGATTTCAATGTGGCCGTTTTCCAGAGAATGGCCCGGGAAGCCCTCGCAGGCATCTATGCCAGAGGGCATCTTCCCATCATCACCGGGGGCACCGGCTTTTATATTCAGGCCCTCCTCTACGGCGTGGAATTTGAGGAAACTCCCGAAGACAGTCCCGTCCGCAGGGAGCTTGCCGCATTGGCCGAAAAGGAGGGTGAGCGGGCGCCGGAAGTTCTCCACGCCATGCTGCGCTGGGTAGACCCGGAGTCTGCGGATGCCATTCACCCCAACAACATCAAGCGGGTGATACGCGCAATTGAGTATTTCCGGCTGACCGGGACGCCTATTTCCCGGCACAACCAGGCCATGCGCCGGAAAGAGGCGGACTACCGGTTTCTCTACTATGTTCTCACTATGGACCGTTCCCGGCTCTACGAGCGGATTGACCGTCGGGTGGATTTGATGATGGAAGAGGGGCTTGTTAAGGAGGTGGCCCGTCTGAAAGAAATGGGATGCCACAGGGGACAAACCTCCATGCAGGGCCTTGGATATAAAGAAATTCTGGATTACCTGGACGGGACATGCAGCCTGGAGGAGGCGGTGTACGTGTTAAAGCGCGACACCCGCCATTTTGCAAAGCGCCAGCTTACCTGGTTTAAGCGGGAGCGAGGCGTGCGCTGGCTGTATCTGGACGGGGAGCCCGGCGAACAGGACCGGGTATTTTCACGGATCATAGAAGATTGGAGAAACAATACATGGAACAGTATTTAAAAGAAATGTACGCCTCCCTGGGAGTGAGCTCCCAGGTGCTGGATTTTGCCGAGGAGACAGAAGAAAAACTGCAGGAGCGGTTTGCCGCCATTGACAGGACGGCGGAATATAACCAGCTGAAGGTTGTGAAGGCTATGCAGGACAACCGGGTCAGCGACATCCATTTTGCGGCGACCACAGGCTACGGCTACAACGATTTGGGCCGGGATACGCTGGAAAAGGTGTATGCCAGCGCTTTTGGCTGCGAGAGCGCACTGGTGCGTCCACAGATTACCTGCGGAACCCACGCCCTTTATATCGCCCTGTCTGCTAATCTGCGCCCTGGGGATGAGCTTCTCTCCCCGGTGGGA
>CALWBS010000194.1 GCA_944376135.1 uncultured Enterocloster sp. | reverse complement strand
ATGAGCTGGTAAAGGTTGTAGGAAAAGCTGTCGTAATTGTCGATGAGCAAAATCATAGGTCCTCCTCCTGTGCCATTTTTAAGGCGTTCATAACGGCCCGCGCCTTGTTCGCGCACTCCTCATATTCTTTTTCCGGCACCGAATCCGCTACAATCCCGGCCCCGCTGCGAACAAAGACGCGGCCGTTTTTCTTGTAGGCAATGCGGATGGCGATGCATGTATCCATATTTCCCGTAAAATCAATGTAGCCGATGGCCCCGCCGTAGATGCCGCGCTTATTATTTTCCAGCTCACCGATGAGCTGGCAGGCCCGGATTTTCGGGGCGCCGGAGAGCGTCCCTGCCGGAAGGACCGCCTCGATGGCGTCTAAGGCGTCGCAGTCGTCCCGAATTTCTCCCCGCACCGTGGAGCCAATGTGCATGACGTGGGAGAAGCGCTCGATGGAGTGCAGGGATTCCACCTGCACCGTGCCGAAGCGGCTGATTTTTCCCAGGTCATTGCGCCCTAAGTCCACCAGCATGTTGTGCTCTGCCAATTCCTTGGAGTCGGAGAGAAGCTAGGCCTCCAGCGCCTTATCTTCCTCCTCGGTTTTCCCCCTGGGCCGGGTGCCCGCCAGGGGAAAGGTGTGGAGCACGCCGTTTTCCAGCTTTACCAGGGTCTCCGGGGAGGCTCCGGCCACCTCTACATCCGTCCCGGAAAAATAGAACATGTAGGGAGATGGATTTAAGGTGCGCAAAATCCGGTAGGTGTTTAGGAGGCTTCCCTCAAAGGGGGCGGACAGGCGGTTGGAGAGGACAATCTGGAAAATGTCTCCCTCCCGGATATGCTCCTTGGCCTTCTCCACCATGGCGCAGAACCGTTTTTTGTCAAACAGCGGCTTAGCCTCTCCCAAAAGGCGTCCGCCGGCCTCCTTCTTTCCCCTGCCGGTTTTTAGGAGGTCTTTGAGCTGTCCCAGCTCCATCACTGCTTTGTTATATCCGACCTCCACATCCTCCAGGGACATGTTCACAATCAGGATGATTTTCTGGCGGAAATTGTCAAAGGCAATGACCTTGTCAAAGAGCATCAAATCCGCGTCTTTAAAGCCTTCCGTGTCCTCGGCGCGGGTGCGCACCGCAGGCTCGCTGTATCCAAGGTAATCGTAGGAAAAATACCCGACCAGCCCGCCGGTGAAAGGGGGGAGATAGTCAAAATGGGGACTTTTGTAATCCGCCAGGATCTGACGCAGGCTGGTGGAGGGATTCTCTGTCTCAAAGGTGAGATTTCCCACCCGCATCTTACCGTTTTCGCAGGTGATGGCCAGCTTGGGGTCAAATCCGAGAAAGGTATAGCGCCCCCATTTTTCGTCCTGATGGGCGGATTCCAGCAGATAGCAGTGTGTGGATACATTTTTTAAAATCCGTACCGCCTCGATGGGAGTGCAGATGTCCGACAGAATCTCGCAGCTCACCGGCAGAACCTTGTACCGGCCTGTCTGCGCGAGTTTTTTGACGTCCGTGAGACTGGGCAAAATGTTCATGGCGTTACCTCCTTGGGTTCCCGGAAGCTGCCGCGTGGGTGCGCTTAGGCCTTTGCCCGGCGGCATTCGGGGATAAAATGTAAAATAAAAAACGTCCCTGACAGAAAAAATATCTGTCAAGGACGAATAGAATACCAAAAAAGACACTATCCGCGGTGCCACCTTGCTTTCACAGGAGTGATCCTGTGCACTTAGCGGGATACCAACATATCCCCGGCAACTGACGTATGCCTCCACGTTGCAGAATACTCTGCACGGCCGGTGCTCCCACAGGGAAATTTGAAAACTGCTGCATCAAAATTTCCTTCAAGGCTTGAAGAACTGTCCGGCGCCGCATTTGACTGCGCCCTCAGCGGTCCATTTGACAACTTGTTTCTTACCCGGCCCTCAGCTATCCGGGCTCTCTGTGAAGGCATCATTGCCGTTATCTCCGCTTCATCGGTTTGATTTATTTGATTTTTCTGGATTATAGCACGGACAATTGGGGATGTCAAGAAGAAAAATGTGATAAATGTATGAAGAAAAGAAAAATACACAACAATTCACGGGCCGGCAGACAGGGACAAAAGGAGCCGAATCCGCGTATTTCCCGCGGATTCGGCTCCTTTGAGCAAGCGGAGGAAAAGGGATTTGAACCCTTGCGCCGGTGCTACCGACCTACTGGTGTTCGAAGCCAGACCCTTCAGCCACTTGGGTATTCCTCCATACATATGGGCGGGCGAAGTAAAATGCCCGCGGCAAACATGCCAACTACTGCATTATACACTAAAAATTGTGTTTTGGGTAGTAGTTGGAGGAAATTTTTTGTTTCATTTTTTGAAGGCAATTTTTTACTTCATTTTTGGTTACTTTTCACACTCATGCCAGAAATAAGCATCAAAAATAGAGCCGAAGCCATGGCTGTTTATTATGCCATGCGCTCGGCTACCCTTTTCTCTTTCGACCTTGGAGGGTTTTCCCGTCCAAATATCTCTGCTATCTTCGGATATACACTGCGGCCATTGTTCCGCAGGAAATGCAAAATGCTCAGACTGTCACAGAGATATTTCCGATTCTCCTGGCTCTGGAATACCATTGCCTGCTTCTGCTTTCTCTTAAATACCCGGGCCAACCTCTCACACAGCGAATTGTTCGCTGGCACTCGCTTGTCATGCAAAAACATCAGTTCGTTCTCTTTATATTCCTTAAGCCGCTTGTATAAGTTATACCCGTCTTTATAATACGCACTCGGTGGGATATCCTCATACTCCTCCCGGGCATCTTCCAGTATCTCATCGTATCTGGCTTCCAGTTCCCGCACTTTCACAGGATCCAGTTCTTCGTTCTCCCCTAGTCCATTCCGGTAATGGAGCCTCTCCCGGATTAATTTATGCATTTGGCGTTTCCATTTCCGTTCCGGCTTATTCTCTTCGCTTCCGATCAGATACCGAGAGTTATACTGGAGGCATTCCTGGTGCTTGAGGCCATATCAGCAGAGCGTCCGGTCATGGCCATGCACAATAATCCCCACATAGCCCGCCAACGGCGTCCCTTTTACCCCTTCGCGCCCCTTTTTCTCCCTTTCGATATACGGCGCTGCATTCTCCTGCGGTGACGCAAGGATCAGTACCTGGGCGTTCCCTCCATTTACATTTGCGCTGGTGAAATCCATGTTCATCACCAGAGAGTCCATCAGCTTCCCGATGATCTCCTGCTTCTCCTCCCCTGTCTTTTCCGAAAATTCCCTGCACAGGCGGTTAACCATCCTGTCCGAGAGCCTTACCTCCCCTTCCATCACCTCCTCAATCAGCTTCCGGTTTTTCTCCCTTGCCTCCTCCAATTCTGTCTGTACCGCATAGAGATCCGCCTGCTGCTTTTTCCATTTTTCATGCTACCGGTCTTCTCCCTGTTGGGCCGCAATCATGCGCTTCTCCATCCGGGCTTTTTCCTGCTGTTCTTTGGACAGGGCTTTCCGGTGTTCCTCCTCTGGATCCTCAAATACCTCCATCCATTGGTTGCGCACAGTGATGGTTTCCCATGGGATTGGGCCAGCTCTTTCTTTAATGACGCAATGATCAGATCCTTTTCCCGGAGCCTTTTTTCGTATACTTCCTTCTGCCGGTACGCCTCCCCGGATTCATACGCTTCAACCTGCGCCTGCAGGACTTTTACTTTGTATTGAAGGATGGTTACATACCCCAAATTGATTCTCATGTTTTCTCCCCCGCTGACGCTCTACCTTATTCCTGCAGTATCGTCAGGATTCCAACAGCATGTCCGAAAATATCCAGCTGAATTCTTACAAAAGTTCCTGCTGGCGCATACGGATGCTGTCTAACTCTCTGCATTTCTCGGAAAGCCGGTTCCCTGCCTCCGTCAGCCGTTGTTTGTGTTCTTCCAGAATAGAAATCTGGTTTTTGAGAGACCGGATCAGCTCGTTCTGCGTCCGGATCCCTTCCTTCTGCTACTGGATTTCTTCTTCCATGCAGAGAATCATTTCTTCCTGGTTTTTAAAGGGCAATCTTTTCTTATCCATATCAAATCCTGCCTTTGTCTGATATGTTTAGTCAAAACGAATGGTATGAAAAAAGCGAATCCTCGTATAGGAGTGGTTCGTCAATTTGACTGTGGATAATCCTTGCGGAAGGCAGGAAAGCAGGGATCGTTGTCTACGGGAAGCGGCCGGAATTGGGGCAGAGGATCCAAAATGGACAGCCAAATGTGGATATCTTTTTATGGGAAGGCAAAAAGGTGCGGGGCATAGGTGTCTGCTCAACACCAATGTCCCGGAAATCGCCGGAAAAGGCAGTCCCATTATTTTATTTTCTGCATTTTTACAATGGCAATTTTTTGTTTTGGTTTCTGGCGTGGGTGTGAAAAGCAACGGAAGTTTACCGCATGCTTACCGCTCTTGCGGAAGAAAATGACTTTATCCAGACATAGCTGTATAAAAACAGTCAACGAGTGGTTGGACGGAGAGAAAAATATGTAGCCGGCTCAGTCAAGGAAATATTTGAGTATACGTAGGTTTACACAAGACTAATAATGGAGATACGCGAAAAGTCATAAGGGTAATCCAAGATTAAAATGCAGCAGACTGCTTGCCTTCCTTCGCAGAAATGATATATAATGGGGGCAAATGAAAGGAGATAATACTTCAGCATGGCCAGGATGACTTCGAGAGAATTCGCAAAGCTCATAGGGGTGTCCCAGTCTACCGTTTCCCGGGCGATGAATAATAGTCCGCTGGTTCCCCTGTCTAAGCGTCAATATATACAGGATAAAGCAAAGGAATACGGATTTGCCCTAAATTATCAGGCCGTCAGCCTGAAAACGAAGAAGAACAATACGATTGGCATTTTATTTCCTAAACATTTCCTAAATATGAGCACTAACCTTATGATGACCCACATATATGACTGTCTTCAAAGGGAACTTAAGCAGTGGGAGTACGATGTGATGGTGATTCACTATGGGGAGAGCGGGAAGGATGATCCAACATTCGAGAAAATTATCAAAAGAAATAAGGTAGATGGATTTTTCGTTCTCCGTATGGAATTGTCGGACGCGGAGGTAAAGCTGATCAATGATCACCAGGTTCCCTGTGTGTTTATGATGAACGCGGGCGGACACGTCCGGCAGGAGCTGAACTATCTGTTTTCAGATAGTGAATATGGTGGATATTTGGCGGGAAAATACCTGGGCCAGTTCAAGGAATATGAGCCGGTATTTATTACCGCGGAGGAAGAAGTGAAGGACTCCAGAAGGCGTTATCGAGGCTTTGTAAAGGGACTGGAGGAATATGGGAGAGAGATTAAAGACAGTCATATTCTATACTGCCATTTGGATGTCAATGCTGCGGAGCGCTGTGTAATAGAGCACGAGAGGCTGTTTGCTGGAGAGAAAACGGCGGTTTTGGCTTACAGCGATTTGCTGGGTATTGGAGTAGTGAAAGCAGCGATGCGCCTGGGAATCCCTATACCGGAGCAGATGCAGGTAATAGGTATGGATGACATTCCGCTTCTCAAGTGGATAAATCCCCGGCTGACTACTGTACATGTTAATTTAGAAGAGATGATCCCGCTCAGTTGTCGTCTCCTTATGGATTTGATTGAAAAAAAAGATGTGGAAATGCATCGCTGGCTGAAGCCTCGGCTTATCCTGCGGGACACCACAATATAGGAAGAAAGGCTGTTTCATTATATGAAAATAGTGGAACAGTTTTTTTGAGCCTATCGGTCGAAAGACATGGTTAGGGAATGTAAAAAAAATGAATGGGATATAATAAAAAAATATTAAATTAATAACAAAATATATAAAAATGAAAATAAAAGTATTGACAATTATAGATAAAAAAAATATAATGAATACGTATTCAAAAGGCAAAACGATCATAAAAGGAGGTATTTTATGAAAAAAAATTATTATGGGATTACAGCACTGGTTTTGATAGTCGCAATGCTGGGCGGCTGCGGCTCCTCTGCAAGCTCAGACACAACTGCGGCTGTGGCAGAAGATACAATTGCAGAAGATAGTGCAAACAGGGGGGGAGGTGAAACGGAGGCTGCTGAGGAAAACGGCGCTGCGGAGGTTTCCGGCGAGGAACTGGTGATTGGAACCATGGCAAATTCCCTAGGACTTCCTGTGCGGCAGGCGGATCTGGCAGGATATTTTGAGGATGCGGGCCTGAACGTGAGCATTGAAATCTTTGCTACCGGCGCTCCCATCAATGAGGCCATGGCCTCCGGCGACTTGGATGTGGCGGTATCCGGCATGGCGTCTGTGTATGCCTTGGCAACAGGCATGTATACATACGTGGGCGACGGAGTGATCACTACGGGAGGCGAGTCCATCTACGCCAGAGCGGACAGTAATATCGCGAAAGCGGCAAAGAACGATCGGGGCGTGATTGGAAGCGCAGAGACCGTTAAAGGTGCTTCTATCTTGGGACCGCTTGCAACTACTGCACACTACCAGGCTATTAAGTATGCGGAAAGTTTTGGGCTGACAGCGGATGATTTCAGCATGGTATCTATGGACTATGCTCAGGCCTACCAGGCATTTATCACCGGCGAAGGCGATCTGATTGCTACGAAGATGCCTTATACGAACCAGCTGGCGGAAGCTGGATATGTGTGCGTCTGTGACATGAACATGGTTCTCGACAGCCCCATTGTGGACACCATTTTTGTACAGAATGATGTGGCGCAGAACCGGGCGGCGGATGTAGAGGCTTTCCTTAACTGCTACTACAGGGCATGTGAGGATCTGATGAACGATGAGGCCATGCGCCGGGATGTGGCTATGACCTGGTATGCGGAGGAAGGTATTACTTACAGCGAATCCGATATGGATTCTGAAGTGGAAGTGAAGGATTATTACACCCTGGACACCATCAATACGGACACTAAGATAGGTCAGTTTATGGTGGACATCGCGGATTTCTACGTGGATCAGGAGATGATCACGGCGGAGGAGCTGCCGAATGTGGCGGCATCTGTTGACGATACCTTTGTGGAGGCGGCAAAGACTATGGGCAAGTAGAGCCTGTCCGCAGGAAAGGAGGCCCTCAGTGTACAAAGCGGCGTTTGAAAGTGCCTTCCCCGTACACTGGGGGCGTATTTATAATGAGCCCCGCGGGACCGCCTTAATTTAAGTAGACAGGAGTAAGAGGTAGAGGAATGGAGCGAAAAAAGAATCAGGCGAAGTATTTTATCATCTCGTGCGTGTCGATCCTGACGGTTATATTGATATGGTTCATCTGCATCAATATACTGCATCTGAAATCGGAAAAAGTGTTTCCTGGACCGGTTACGGTATTTGAAACTTTTATAGAGAAATTGTATACGAAGGCGCCGGACGGAGCCACTTTGATAGAACATCTGTGGTCCAGCTTAAAGGTAGCGCTGTTCGGGTACTTTTTGGGCGCGGTTGTCGGCGTCCCCCTGGGCATTGCCATGGCGTGGAACAAATGGGTGGATAGGTTTGTCAGACCTTTATTTGACATGATTCGGCCCATCCCCGGCTTGGCCTGGATCCCCATGTTTATTCTGTTATTTGGAATCGGTCTGACCTCCAAGGCACTGGTAATCTTTTTGGGCGCCCTCATCGCCTGTGTGGTCAACAGCTATACGGGAATCCAGCAGACCCAGGAACTGCACCTGTGGGTGGGCGATGTGTTTGGGGCAACGGACCGGCAGAAGCTGTTTAAGATTGCGATCCCAACGGCCCTGCCCATGATTTTTACAGGCTTGCGGGTGGCCCTGGGAACCGCATGGACAGCGCTGGTGGCTGCGGAGCTTTTGGCCTCCACAAAGGGGTTGGGCTACATGATCACCCAGGCAAGGGCAATTTCCCGGCCGGATATCATTATCGTGGGAATGCTGGCTATCGGAGCTGTGGGCGCAGTGTTTGACGCGCTGCTGCACGTGGTGGAATTGAAAGTGGCGAAAGGAATGAACGCAAAATGAAAGGAAAAATGTCAGAAAACGTATTGTCAGTATTTGCCGCCTGCCTTTCTATCGGCC
>CALWBS010000193.1 GCA_944376135.1 uncultured Enterocloster sp. | reverse complement strand
GGAGAGCAGAACTTCAGCGTTATGAGAAGCGTGTTCTGAGCAAGGAAGAAAACGTTGAGAAAAAGGCAGACGCCCTTGAAAAGAAGGAGGCGGATCTGGTCAGAAGGGAGAATGTCCTCAGCAAGCGAACGGCTGAGGTGGAAGCCCAGTATGAGCAGGGGATACAGGAACTGGAACGAATATCCGGTCTGACCTCCGAACAGGCAAAAGAATATCTTTTAAAATCTGTTGAAGAAGATGTAAAACATGACACCGCTAAGTTGATTAAAGAACTGGAAAACAAGGCAAAAGAGGAAGCGGAGAAGAAGGCCAGGGATCTGGTGGTTACAGCGATACAGCGCTGTGCGGCGGATCACGTGGCGGAGACCACAGTTTCTGTGGTGCAGCTTCCCAATGATGAGATGAAAGGCCGCATCATTGGTCGGGAGGGCCGCAATATACGGACTTTAGAGACGCTGACCGGTGTGGAGCTGATTATCGATGATACCCCAGAGGCCGTGGTGCTCTCCGGATTTGATCCGATCCGCAGAGAGGTTGCACGGATTGCTCTGGAACGCTTGATTGTGGACGGGCGCATTCACCCGGCCAGGATTGAGGAAATGGTAGAAAAGGCGCAGAAGGAAGTGGAGACCAACATGCGGGAGGAAGGAGAAGCCGCATGTCTTGAGGTGGGAATTCACGGAATTCACCCTGAACTTATTAAGTTGCTTGGCAAGATGAAGTTCCGGACCAGCTACGGCCAGAATGCTTTAAAGCATTCCATTGAAGTGGCACAGCTGTCGGGACTTTTGGCATCGGAACTCGGAGTGGACGTGCGTTTGGCAAAGCGCGCGGGCTTGTTACATGACATTGGGAAATCCGTTGACCATGATATGGAGGGAACTCACGTACAGCTGGGAGCTGAGCTCTGCAAGAAATACAGAGAGTCGGCTACGGTTATCAATGCGGTGGAGTCCCATCATGGCGATGTTGAGCCTACGAATCTCATTTCCTGCATCGTGCAGGCGGCTGATACCATATCCGCCGCAAGGCCCGGAGCACGGCGTGAGACGTTGGAGACATATACAAACAGATTGAAGCAATTGGAAGATATCACCAACTCATTTAAGGGAGTTGAAAAATCTTATGCCATTCAGGCAGGCCGGGAAGTTCGCATTATGGTGGTTCCGGAACAGATCAGCGATGACGATATGGTGCTTTTGGCCCGGGAGGTTTCAAAGCGCATAGAGAGCGAGCTGGAGTATCCGGGGCAGATCAAAGTCAATGTGATTCGGGAATCCAGGGTCACGGACTACGCAAAGTAGGAGTCCTTAAAAGATGAGAGGGCGCTGCAGAGATGCGGCGTCCTTTTTTATCGGGAAAAGAGTGGGAAATTGTAAGGAAATGTTCCTTGACATTCCTGATGAATCTTACTACGCTTGTCGTAGGAAGACTGGAAACCGGGAGGAAGCGTGCGGATGGAAAGACGGAAACGATGGATAGGGCTGGCGGTGGGAGCGATGGCTCTTATGAGCGCCTTTCCCGCCCTTGGCGCCAAGCGCAGGTATGTCAGTACGGTTTCCCTGGAGATTCAGGCTGAGATTGAGCCGGATACCGCCTTCGGCGAGGAGGATATCCGCATCGAGGAGGACAGCAACCGCTTTTACGTGGACGGCTACGAGGTGCGCAACAGCGGGTTTGCTTGGCAGCGCGATACGGTTCCGGAGATACGGATTACTCTGCGGGGGGAGGAGGATTACTATTTTCAGCCCCTATCCAAGGGGGATGTGCGGCTAAAAGGCGGAGCGGAATTTGTAAAGGCCAGTCGGCAGGACGGCGGCGCTACGCTTCTTATGGATGTGCGCCTTCCTGCACTGTGGACTACCCTGGGAGACATGGCGGGGGTGGAACTTTCGCAGGAAGGATTCGCTGCCTGGCCTTCGGACCCTGGGGCCAGCGAGTATCAAGTGCGGATTTACCGGGACGGGGAGCTTTTGGGAACTCCTCTCACCACCCGAACCAACCGGGTAAACTGCAGGGAGAGGATGGTGAAGGGGGAGGCAAGCTACCGGATTATGGTACGGCCGGTTAATAAATATGAGGCGACATACAGAGGAGACTGGGTTCCGTCCAATGAGATTTACCTCACCGGAGAGCAGGCGGCCAGATTCCGAGAGGATCCACAGGGAGGAGGAGGCCGCTGGGTGCAGGAGGCGGACGGCCGCTGGTGGTACAGGCGGGCGGACGGCTCGTATCCTGCGAATCAGTGGATGGAGCTTGACGGGGAGTGGTATTTTTTCGGGCAGGACGGCTATATGCAGACGGGATGGATCACTTGGGAAGGGAAAGAATACTACTGTTCTGAGAATGGAAATATGCTGACAAACTGCTTTACCCCGGATGCCTATCTGGTGGGGGAGGATGGAGCAAAGATGGCTTTGGAGGAGACATTTTCATCGGATGCCGGATGAAGCGATGGGGGATGCGATGGGGCTGCCGTGAATTTTGTATTCTGCGGCGCCCCTTTTTCACGAAGTATGGAAGTTTTTTCATAGAGCAGGTTTTGAGTGAAAATTTGACAGGAAATGACGAGGTGGGAGAATGAAGACAGAGCGAGAATGGGAACAGGCATTGATCGGGGAGATCGATACGGAATATTCGTACGCATTTGCCAGAAAGATGGAGATTCCCCGGACAAATCCGGTTTTGGGATATCGGACGGCCGGCTCTTTGGCGGAACGGACGACCGGAGAAATGATTGCCCGGGAGATGGAGCGCATCGGCCTCTCGGAGGTATGCCGGGACCGCATAAAGGTAGATTGCTGGGAGTTTGAGCGGGCTGTGATGCGCTACAGGGACAGGAAGGGGAAGGAACATACTTTTCAGCTGGGGGCATACCAGACCCAGTTTGTGACTGAGGGGCCGAGGCCTTTTTCTCTGATATATCTGGGAAAGGCCACAGCGGACTGCTATGAGAACATGGATGTGAAGGGCAAACTGGTGATGGGGGATATCAACCAGAGGGAGGAGTGGTGGATCAACTTCCCTGTGTACCAGGCTCATGTAAAAGGGGCGGCGGCTTTTATCGCTGTGCAGGAGCAGGGATACGGAGAGATCCATCCCGCGGCGCTCAATGCGCAGGATATCGCCGGGCCTGAGGATGCTCCGGCTTTTTCTATGTCCCAGGAAGATGCGGATATCATCAAGGCTGATATTTCAGAGCGGATCCGGGAGGGAAAAGTGCCGGAGGTTTTAGTGTGGTTTGACGCGGTGAGCCGGGTGGAGCGGAATCGGGAGACGCAGAATATCCTGGGAATGATTCCGGGACAGGAGCCGGAGAGTATGATTCTTCTGTCTGCTCACTATGATTCTTATTTTAATGGCTTTCAGGATGACAACACGGCAGTGGCGATGATGCTGGGGATTGCGAAAACTCTCATTTCCATTGGCTACAGGCCGAGAAAAACGCTGGTGTTCTGCGCGCTGGCAGCGGAGGAGTGGGGGATTGCGGATTCGAAATACGACTGGTCCACGGGGGCGTATCAGGAGGTGTTCCATGCGCGGCCCCAGTGGAGGGGAAAGGTGATGGCGGATTTGAATTTTGAGCTGCCGGCCTATGCCCACGGACGAAAGGATGGGGTGCGCTGCACCTATGAGTATGCCGGATATATGGAGGAATTTGTAGCGGAATTCTGCAGCCGCCATCCGAAGCTGTATTCCCAGGCGTACCCTGAGGGTGTCGAGGTGGTCTGTCCTATTCAGACATGGTCGGATGATTTTTCCATGGCGATCGGAGGAATTCCGTCCATGGTCAATGAATTCAGCGCCGGGGAATTTATGGAGACCCATTATCACTCACAGTTTGACAGTGATGCCTTTTATGATGAAAGGGTTTACCGATTCCACCATGAGTTTTATGGGAGTCTGGTGATAGCTCTGGATCATCTGGCAGCTGCCCCGCTGGATTTTGGGCGGGTATTTGAAGCGCTGCGGGACAGCGTGGACGGAGAAATTGCGGCGCAGGCTGCAGCCCGCGCGGGACGGGCGAACGAGGAGCAGGCGAAGGAAGGGATTGCGAAGCTGTTTGAGGAGATTGAACGGGCTGAAAAGGCGGCCCGCAGACTGCGGGATGAACTGTGGGAGGCAAACCGCAGATACAGGGCCTGCCTGGAAGCGGGGAACGAGGCGGGAGCAACGGAAGAACGGGCTCGTATTCTTCCGGTGAGCGACAGGGCTATGGAGGCTTTTCAGAAGGAGCAGGACTGGCTGGTGCGGCTGAACTGGCATGATGATGTGCTCTTTCCCCAGGAGGCGTCACAGAACAACCTGCGAGCGATTTTGAGGGCCATGGACTGCCTGAATACCGGGAACGCCGCGGGGGCTCTGGAGGCTATATACGAGATTGACAATAACCGCTATGCATTTCAGTTTGAGGAGGAGGTATTCCGCTATTTTACGGAATATGTTCTGGCGCAGCCCGGGGAGCGTCTTCAATGGGGCCAGGGACGTATTCTCCACCATGAAAATCTGTTTGGACTGGTGCAGAGTCTTCTCAAAAAAGCCAGGGCCCAAAAAGAAACCGGGGCGGAAGAAAATGCCGGAGGTTCCGGGGCACACCTGGAGGAGGAAGGGTGCCTTTTAGCCGAAACAGCGGGCAGACAGGAACAGTGCCTGCGGGAAGACATCGCGTACGTGACGGAAGCAGTGAGAAAGCTGGAGGCTATTATTTGGCCGGAAAAGGAATAAAGAGAGACGAGGAGCGAATTATGGAAAGCCAGAAATTGTACAGGGTGAGGCGGGAAGATTTTCCAAAGCTGGAGGAGCTTTTGTCCAGATGTTTTATGCAGGACCCTCTTTACTGCAAGCTGATCCCGGATGAGAAAACCAGAGAGAGGCTTCTGCCCAAACTTTTTGCATGTGATCTGACAGAATTTTTTGATACGTGTGAAATTTATTCGGACAGCAGGGAGATGAATTCTCTTCTTGTCGTATCCGATGAATCAGAACCCTATAATCCCCTAGTCTATTATCTAACAGAAGCCTGGGCCAATGTAAAGACGGATGAATATTTGATCCTTGAGGATCCCAGCCTGAAAACTTTGTGGAAGTTCATGCTGGGGCGGGATTACCTTAATTCCCGGTGGACAGACCAGCTTCACCAGGAGGACCGCCTCCATGTGATTTATTTGGCAGTCCGTCCGGAAATGCAGCATCACGGTCTGGCAGCCCTCCTCATGCAGGAAGTGATTGACTATGCGGATGCCCACCGTCTGATGATCTCCCTGGAAACCCATAATCCGGGCAATGTTCCCCTATATGAGCATTTTGGGTTTAAAATTTATGGGGTGCTGGAGAAGCATTTTGGATTGAAACAGTATTGTATGATACGGGAAATTCAGTGACAGAACGTATCAGGAAGCAGCAGTGATCCCCCTTAAATCGATTCTCTATAACTTAAAATTATGATATGGATTCCAAACTCGTATATTTCTTGATAGGGAAACTCCCCCGGAATGCTTGAAATACCTCTCCAAATAGGATATGATTGTAAGAAACCATATTATTTTGGATAACTATAACTTAAAGTGATATATGGAAAGGAAGACGAGGGAGATGAGTTATAAAATTACTCTGATTCCGGGAGACGGAATTGGGCCTGAAATTGTACGGGAGGCCAAGAAGGTCCTGGATAAGGTGGGACAGGTTTATGGACATGATTTTCAGTATAACGAGATTTTGATGGGAGGCTGCTCCATCGATGCTTACGGAGTGCCTCTGACGGACGAGGCGCTGGAGACGGCGAAAAACAGCGATGCTGTTCTTTTGGGCGCTGTGGGCGGTGATGTGGGAAATTCCCGCTGGTATGATGTGGCGCCGAATCTGCGGCCAGAGGCCGGCCTTCTGGCTATCCGCAAGGGGCTGGGGCTTTTCGCCAACATGCGTCCGGCGTATCTCTACAGAGAGCTGGCAGGGGCCTGCCCTTTGAAGGCGGAGATTATCGGAGACGGCTTTGACATGGTGATTATGCGGGAGCTCACCGGCGGACTGTATTTCGGGGAGCGGTATACGAAGGAGATTGACGGGGTGATGACCGCAGTGGACACCCTCACGTACAATGAAAAGGAGATACGCCGCATCGCGGTCCGCGCTTTTGACATCGCCATGAAGCGCAGGAAAAAAGTGACCAGTGTGGACAAGGCCAATGTGCTGGATTCTTCCCGGCTGTGGCGGAAAGTTGTGGAGGAAGTGGCAAAGGATTACCCGGAAGTGGAGCTCTCCCACATGCTGGTTGACAACTGCGCTATGCAGCTTGTGATGAATCCGGGCCAGTTCGATGTGATTCTGACGGAGAATATGTTCGGGGATATTCTCTCCGACGAGGCCAGCATGATTACAGGGTCCATCGGCATGCTCTCTTCCGCCAGCTTGAATGAGAGCAAGTTCGGCCTTTATGAGCCGAGCCATGGCTCTGCCCCGGATATTGCGGGCAAAGATATCGCGAACCCGATTGCCACGATTTTGTCGGCGGCCATGCTGCTCCGTTATTCTTTGGATATGGATAAGGAGGCGGCGGCTGTGGAAGCCGCGGTGCAGGCAGTACTCACAGAAGGATGGCGCACGGCGGATATCATGGCACCGGGCTGCAGGCAGGCAGGCACAGCCCGGATTGGCAGCCTGATTGCGGACAAGCTGTAAACGAACGCGCGGTGTATTCCGGATGCGCACATTCGATTGGAAAATAACGGGAAACCGGCAGATTAGGAGGATAAATTCAGATGAAAAGCGATGCGGTAAAGACAGGTATGCAGCAGGCGCCTCACAGGTCCCTGTTTAATGCACTGGGAATGACGGAAGAAGAGCTGAAAAAGCCTTTGGTAGGTATTGTCAGCTCCTACAACGAGATTGTTCCGGGGCACATGAATCTGGACAAGATTGTGGAGGCAGTAAAGCTGGGCGTGGCTATGGCGGGCGGGACCCCGGTGGTGTTCCCGGCCATTGCGGTCTGCGACGGCATTGCCATGGGTCACATCGGCATGAAGTATTCTCTGGTGACGCGGGATTTGATCGCGGACTCCACGGAGTGCATGGCGATTGCGCACCAGTTCGACGCCCTCGTGATGGTGCCCAACTGCGATAAAAATGTGCCGGGTCTTCTGATGGCGGCGGCCCGGATTAATGTGCCCACAGTATTCGTCAGCGGCGGGCCAATGCTGGCTGGACACGTGAAGGGCCATAAGACCAGCCTTTCCAGCATGTTTGAGGCAGTGGGCGCTTACGCTGCGGGGAAGATGACAGAGGAGGACGTGAAGGAATATGAAAATAAAACATGTCCCACCTGCGGCTCCTGCTCCGGCATGTACACTGCCAACAGCATGAACTGCCTGACTGAAGTTCTGGGCATGGGTCTTCAGGGAAATGGCACCATTCCCGCCGTGTACTCCGAGCGAATCAAGCTGGCTAAGCATGCGGGCATGCAGGTTATGGAAATGTACCGGAAGAATATCCGCCCCAGGGATATTATGACAAAGGAGGCGTTCATGAATGCCCTGACCATGGATATGGCTCTCGGATGTTCCACCAACAGCATGCTGCACCTTCCGGCCATCGCTCATGAGGCAGGAGTGGAGCTGAACGTTGATATCGCGAATGAAATCAGCGCAAGGACGCCGAATCTCTGCCACCTGGCCCCGGCAGGCCCCACCTACATAGAGGATTTGAATGAGGCGGGCGGCATCTACGCAGTGATGAACGAGATCAGCAAGAAGGGGCTTTTGCATTTGGACTGCATGACAGTCACGGGAAAGACTGTGGGAGAGAATATCAAGGGCTGTGTCAATAAGAATCCGGAAGTAATCCGTCCCATTGATAATCCTTACAGCCAGACTGGCGGCATCGCTATCCTGCGGGGCAACCTGGCTCCGGATTCCGCCGTGGTGAAGCGCTCCGCCGTGGCTCCCGAGATGTTGAAGCATGAGGGGCCGGCCCGGGTATTTGACTGCGAGGAGGATGCCATCGCGGCCATCAAGGGCGGATCTATTAAGGCCGGAGACGTGGTGGTCATCCGCTACGAGGGCCCCAAGGGCGGCCCGGGTATGCGTGAGATGTTAAATCCCACCTCGGCCATCGCCGGAATGGGGCTTGGCTCCACCGTGGCCCTGATCACGGACGGACGGTTCTCCGGGGCTTCCCGGGGCGCTTCCATCGGCCATGTATCTCCTGAGGCAGCCATGGGCGGCCCCATCGCCTTAGTGGAGGAAGGGGACACGATTTCCATCGATATTGACAATCACCAGTTAAATCTTCTGGTTTCTGATGAGGAGCTGGCGGCCAGAAAGGCTAAATGGCAGCCAAGGGAACCCAAGGTGACTACCGGGTATCTGGCAAGGTACGCTTCTCTGGTGACATCCGCTGACAAGGGGGCGGTGCTCCAGGTGAGAAAGTAGGCAGCGGGAATCGGAATATGGATAGAAAAGGAGTACGATATAGATGAGCAAATTGACGGGAGCAGAGATTGTTGTGGAGTGCCTGAAGGAACAGGGCGTGGACACCGTATTCGGATATCCGGGCGGTGCCATTCTGAACATTTATGACGCCTTGTACCAGCACCAGAATGAAATCACTCATATCCTCACCTCTCACGAGCAGGGAGCCGCCCATGCGGCGGACGGATATGCCAGGGCGACAGGCCGTGTAGGTGTCTGCATGGCTACTTCGGGGCCGGGTGCCACCAACCTGGTGACGGGTATTGCTACGGCTTACATGGACTCCGTGCCGGTGGTGGCCATAACCTGCAATGTGACAAACAACCTTCTGGGAAAGGACAGTTTCCAGGAGATCGATATTACGGGCGTGACCATGCCCATTACCAAGTACAATTTCATTGTCAAGGATGTGAACCGCCTGGCAACTGTGATCCGGCGGGCCTTTACCATTGCCCAGACCGGACGTCCCGGCCCGGTGCTGGTGGACATGACAAAGGATGTGACCGCTGCCACCTGCGAGTATGAGCGGCAGGAGCCGGCGGAGATTGTGCGCCAGAGCGATACCATCCGGGAGGAGGACATGGACCGGGCGGTGGAGATGATCCGCAAGTCCCGCAAGCCCTTCATCTTTGTGGGCGGCGGTGCCATCATTGCCAATGCTTCCGACGAGCTGCGGGCATTTGCCCACAAAATTCAGGCACCTGTGGCGGACAGCCTTATGGGCAAGGGCGCTTTTGACGGGGCGGATGAGCTCTATACCGGCATGGTAGGCATGCACGGCACAAAGACCTCCAACTTCGGCATCACCGAGGCGGACCTGCTCATCGTGGTGGGCGCCCGGTTCAGCGACCGGGTGACAGGCAACGCCTCCAAATTCGCTAAGAATGCCAAGATCCTCCAGATCGACATTGACCCGGCGGAGATCAACAAGAACATCAAGGTGGACGCCAGCATTATCGGGGATGCAAAGCTGATCCTGCGCAAGCTGAATGCCCGCTTAGATCCCATGAATCACGACGAGTGGATTGCACACATCGAGCGCATGAAGGATATGTATCCCCTGCGCTATGACAAGAGCGTGCTCACCGGTCCCTTTATCGTCCAGACCATTGAGGAGGTTACAAAGGGCGAGGGGATTATTGTCACCGAGGTGGGGCAGCATCAGATGTGGGCGGCTCAGTATTTTAAATACCGCAGGCCCAGGAGCCTTCTCACCTCAGGCGGGCTGGGAACCATGGGCTACGGCCTGGGTGCGGCTATCGGGGCCAAGATGGCCTGCCGGGATAAAACGGTCATCAATATCGCGGGGGATGGCTGCTTCCGCATGAATATGAACGAGATTGCCACGGCCACCCGGTACAATATCCCCATTATTGAGGTGGTGGTGAACAACCATGTACTCGGCATGGTACGCCAGTGGCAGACCCTTTTTTACGGCAAACGGTATTCTCAGACAATCTTGAATGACTCGGTGGATTTTGTAAAATTGGCGGAGGCCATGGGAGCCAAAGCTTATCGGGTGACTCAGAAGGAAGAGCTGGCGCCAGTCCTTCGGGAGGCAATTTCCCTTAATATCCCGGTTCTCATCGACTGCCAGATCAGCTGCGATGAGAAGGTGTTCCCTATGGTATCCCCGGGAGCTCCGATTGCAGACGCTTTTGATGATACGGACTTGAAAATTAATTAAAAACGGTGTATAGTAAGTTTTAACACTTTACAACGGCGTATGGAAAGAGAGGACTTCCCTGCGGGAGGCCCCGGCTCGGGAAAATTGCCGCGGTTCAGATCGATGCCGCGGGAAAAGTTTTCCTGAGATACGGGCGTTTGAATGCAGGGAAGTCATCTGCATATATATTACTAAAGCGTGTGAAAGCGCAGGCAAAGAGGAGGAGAATGAAATGAGCAGAGTGTACAATTTTTCAGCCGGACCGGCCGTTCTG
>CALWBS010000192.1 GCA_944376135.1 uncultured Enterocloster sp. | reverse complement strand
TGATCTGCCCCATGGTGGAGGCCAGCGAGATGATCGAAGCTGAGAATGTGCTGGATTACACCCGGGCGCTGCGCAAAGAGCTGCCGGCATCCATCCGTGTGGAATATCTGCACGGCAAGATGAAGGCAAAGGATAAGAACCGCATCATGGAGGAATTTGCAGCAGGGGAGATTCAAGTTCTCGTCTCCACAACAGTGATCGAGGTAGGCGTGAATGTGCCCAATGCTACAGTGATGATGATCGAAAACGCGGAGCGCTTTGGCCTGGCCCAGCTGCACCAGCTCAGAGGACGGGTGGGACGCGGGACCAGCCAATCCTACTGCATCATGATAAATGGGTCCGGCGACGGGGATGCCTCCAAACGCCTGGACATTTTAAATAAGTCAAATGACGGATTTTTCATCGCGTCTGAAGATCTTAAGCTTCGGGGACCGGGGGATATCTTCGGCCTGCGCCAGAGCGGGAATTTGGAATTTCGATTGGCGGACATCTTTACGGACGCGGAGGTGTTAAAGCGGGCGTCCCAGGAGGTGAGCCGCTTGTTCGGCGAGGATCCGCTTTTAGAACAGGAGGAGCACCAGGAGCTGAAAGCGCGGATTGGAGTCTATCTGGGGGAACATTATGAAAAGCTGAGCCTGTAGACAGCCGTATGAGGTATCCCGCGCCTGGGAAAGGCGTTGGGGAAAGAATGGAAAGGGGACTGAATCTATGAAACAGTACAAAAATGAGACACTGCAGACCATTTTAACGAGAAGAAGCACACGAAAATTCCAGGATAAGCCCATTTCGCAGGAGGATTTGGACCTGATCGTCCAGGCGGCGCTTTATGCGCCAAGCGGCATGGGAAAGCAGACCTGGCAGTTTACGGTTGTGAAGAGCCGGGAGAAAATCCAGAAGCTGGCAGCCGTGATTGGGGAGGTGCTGGGGAGAGAGGGCTATGATATGTATGCGCCTGAGGTTCTGGTGATTCCTTCCAATGAAAAGGAAAGCCGGTTCGGCAAGGAGGACAATGCCTGCGCCCTGGAAAATATTTTCCTGGCTGCCCATTCTCTGGGAATTGGATCCGTGTGGATTAACCAGCTTCAGAATATCTGCGACGAGTCGAAGATCCGGGCGGAGCTGACCGCTCTGGGCATCCCGGCGGACCATGTGGTATATGGACTGGCAGCTCTGGGATATCCGGACGATGTGAAGGCCGAGAAAGCGCGGATTGGAAAGGTTGTGGTAGTGGAATAGCGGCGGAAAGCACCGTGAAAAAGCGCCGTCTGCGGAGAGTCTCTCTGCAGACGGCGTTTGTCTGTGGTGCGCCTGACGGCGCGCGTTTTAGAGGGATGGTTTACTTACCGGCCATCTGACGCTCCTGGGCCTCGATCATTTTCTTAACCATATATCCGCCCACGGAACCGTTCTGGGCAGAGGTGAGGTTGCCGTTGTATCCGTTGGTCAGGGGCACGCCGATCTCGCCCGCTACCTCCATCTTAAACTTGTCCATTGCTTCCTTTGCTTCCGGTACATTTGTTTTGTTAGAACTACTAGACATAATAAAACGCCTCCTTGTAATTGTGGGCCGCAGCGTTTGTCCGTTACGGCTGGTTTGCTGTTACAATGCTATTATGTGAGGATTCAAAATTATTACGCTAGAAGGTTCTGCGTAAAATGCCAAAAGTTAGGTGAATGCGGAAAAAACCCCTTGTCTATCTTGAATTTTCATATTATACTTGTTGGGAGTGAGCATAACGGTTCGGGAAAATCGTCCGAACGGTTATCTTAAAAAAGGAGACAGAGATGAGAGTAATCGCAGGCAGCGCTCGAAGGCTGCTGTTAAAGACTGTGGAGGGACTTGACACTCGGCCGACCACGGATAGAATTAAGGAAACTTTATTTAATATGCTGCAGAATGATGTGCCGGGCTGCAGTTTCCTGGATCTTTTTTCCGGAAGCGGGGCTATTGCCATCGAGGCGTTAAGCCGCGGAGCGTCCCTGGCCGTGATGATCGAAAAAAATCCCAAGGCTGCGGCCTGCATCCGGGAGAATCTGGAGCACACCCGGCTGGGAGACAGAGCCCTGGTTATGGAGCGGGACGTGTTCGAGGGGCTGCGCCGGCTGGAAGGACGCAACTACCGGTTTGATATTATTTTTATGGACCCGCCTTACGGGCAGAGACTGGAGCGCCAGGTGCTGGCGTATCTGGCCGGTTCGCCGATGGCTACGCCGGATACGCTGGTGATTGTGGAGGCGGCGAAGGAGGAAGATTTTGGCTGGCTTTCCGGGTCCGGATGGCGGCTGATCAAGACAAAAGAGTACAAGACCAACAAGCATGTGTTTGTTGGAAGGGAGCAGGAATGAGAATTGCGGTTTATCCGGGCAGCTTTGATCCGGTCACACTGGGACATGGGGATATCATTGAGCGCACAGCCAAAATGTTTGACAAGGTGATCATCGGTGTGCTGAACAACAATGTAAAAACTCCATTGTTTTCCGTGAAGGAACGTGTTAATATGTTAAAGGAGGTTACGGCCCATCTGACCAATGTGGAGGTGCAGTCTTTTGAGGGACTTCTGGTGGATTTTCTGCGGAGAAATGACGCCCAGGTCATTGTCAGAGGTCTGCGGGCGGTAACAGATTTTGAGTACGAGCTTCAGATGGCGCAGACCAACCGGGTGATGGCTCCGGAGATCGATACCATCTTTTTGACGACGAATTTGAAATATTCGTACTTAAGTTCCAGTATTGTCAAGGAGATTGCTTTTTATAACGGGCAGATCAGCCAGTTTCTCGACCCCAAGATAGAGAAGCGGGTGCGGGCGAAAGTGGCAGAGAAGACCGAGGGGACGGTTTGAGGATAGGAGATAGGGATTATGATGAGCAGAATTGAGCAGTTGATCAGTGAGATAGAGGAGTACATAGACAGTTGCCGGTTTCAGGCTCTGTCAAACAGCAAGATTATTGTCAACAAGGAGGAGCTGGAGGAGCTCTTGGTAGAGCTGCGCCTGCGGATTCCCGATGAGATCAAAAAGTATCAGAAGATCATCAGCCAGCAGGAGACGATCCTGGGGGAGGCGCGTTCCCAGGCAGATGAGATGCTGGAGGACGCCAAGCGCCAGGCGGATTCTATGGTGGCCCAAGCCAGCGAGCAGACTACGGAGATGATCAACGAGCATGAGATTATGCAGCGCGCTTATGCCCATGCCAATGAGGTGGTGGAGCAAGCCCAGGCCCAGGCCCAGGCGATTGTGGACGCTGCGGTCAATGACGCGAACAATATTCGTCAGAGTTCTATCCAGTATACAGATGATATGCTGCGCAGTCTCCAGACCATTATCAACCACACCATGGAGGGAGCCAGGGGCCGTTTCGACTCCTTTATGAATTCCATGCAGTCCAGTTATGATATTGTGTCCTCTAACCGGAACGAGTTGGCCGGAGGACTGGTGCAGCCGCAGGAAGGACAGGGAGAAGGACAGGAGCCCGCGCCCCAGGAACAGGGGGAAAGCTGACGCTTTCGGCCTCCGAAAAACGTGAGGGGCTTAGCGTCCCATAGTGGCCGGCTGGAGCAGCTACATCAGGCCGCGGGCGGCTGCGTAAAAAAGAATACAGGAAAATGCGCTGTGGAGCAGCTTCCACAGGATGTAATGCCGGATAGAAAGTCCGGCATTTTTTAATACGCTTTTTGTCTGAAAGATACCGGACAGGCCGCCGAAGGCCGCAGCAGCCACGATAAAAGGAGCACCTGAGGGGCCCAGAGACGTGCAGAGCAGGCTGATTCCTGTAGTCATCTCCACAAATCCCAGGAGGGCGGGCCGCAGCCAGGAGGGGAGAAAATCAGGAAGGGGCAGGACCAGAAGATAGAGGGCCAGGATGGAAAAGAGCATGATGTAGCCCCCGATTTTTACCATGGTTTCCAGACAGCTCATGAGATGGTCATCAAAGGAAAAGACGCTCTGTCTGGCGGCGGGTATTTGGGCAAAGCGCAGCTCTTCGGTTTCCTGACCATGGAAATAGATATGTCTGGCCAGGATGGAGAGAGGAAGGATCGGCAGGTAGAGGGCAGCGAGGCTGGTCCAAAGAGGGAATAGCGGGACTGCCATCGGGGCGGCAGCCCCAAAACGGGCCGCCGTCAAAAGAGCATGCCCTCCTATTTTCGCGGAGGGAAGCAGAAGACGGGGGGCCACATACCCCACGACAAACATTGGACTTGGATGATTGCTGATGGCCAGCAGATACCGGGCCTCAGCAAGGGAGATCCGGCCCTGATGAAAAAAGTCGCTGGCCGTCTTGGCGCCCATGGGATAGCCGCAGAGAAGGCCGCTCATGAATACGAAGCTGCCCTGTGGGGAGAGTTTTAAGACTCCAGACAGCAGAGGCCGGAAAGGACCGGTGAGAATGGAAATGCCGCCCAGGGCTGCAATGGCGCCGGAGCAGATCATAAAAGGCAGCAGAGTGGGAAGGACCACCTGTGCCCAGAGGATAAGCCCCTGTGAGGCGCCGGCATAAGCAAGCGCGGGATGAAAGAGAAGCATGAGAAGACAAAAAACAGAGAGGATTCCCACTATGGATTTTTTCATAGACACCTGAATATAATGAACCATTCCAATTTGTATAATATATTGCCGAGGAAGTTTGCCTATGCCTTTTATTGCCCGATTGGCTGCCCGCCTTGTCCGCCGAAGCAGGCCGGTTCGCCGCCGTTCGCAGGGAGGATTTATTGTACTGTTAGCGCTGCTGTTTGTTCTTGTGTTTTTTCAGTGTGTGATTACGCGGTATCTCAGGGAAAATCCGGATTATTACCAGATTGGCCCCTATACCTGGGAGAGCGCCGGGTTCCGGGCCATGAAACTGGGGGAGGGAATCGCTTCTCTGGATGACCTTGATTCTGCCCGGATTGCGGGCCTCATGGCAGAGGAGAATTATGACCTGACCGGACGGACCAGGGAGGAAATTTTGGTCATGGACTCTGCATTCCGACAGGTTCGACCCGGAGCTTTTGAAAAGCTCGCGGAGGCATACGAGCGAATAGTTGGAGATTTGGAATATTTTCCTATTCCCGCCAGCTCAAATCCGGACACGCCGGATGTGACGTATCAGGACGGATGGATGGACGGAAGGGAGTATAGGAGCGGGGGCAGTGCGGGAAAGACGGATGAAAGCGCGCAGGAAGGGAATGGAATGCAGGAGAGCGAACTAAAGACGGATGCGGGGCAGGGGGCGCCCCGTTCCCACGAAGGCTGTGATGTGATGGCCGGCGGCCAGCCCCGGGGATTTTATCCGGTTGTGAGCATGAGCGACGGGGGTGGTGGAGAAAATTGGCTGGCTGGAGCTCGGAGGCTGGAGACTGGGAATCCGCACGCCGAAAGGGGCTTATCTTTATTATGCCCATCTGTATCGGTACGCGGATGAACTAACAGAGGGGGATCAGGTGCGGGCAGGCCAGCTTTTAGGCTTTATGGGGGATTCAGGCTATGGACCGGAGGGGACTGTCGGTCAGTTTCCGGTCCATCTGCATGTGGGCATATACATAAGGACGGAGCATTATGAGGAAATGAGCGTAAATCCTTACTGGATCCTGCGGTTTCTGGAGAAGCGTCGGGTGATGTATAATTATTAATAAAATTGTAATGATTCCATTGACGGTAGTCAATAAACAGACTATAATTAACTTATTGTAGAATTTTGTCTAAAAAAGGGGTAAATTTATGAAGAAGAGAGTGTGGGTAATGGCGGCCCTATGCTCTTTGGCTCTTTCCCAGACAGCCCTGGCGGGGGAATTTGTCCAGGATGAGAGAGGCATATGGTATAGGAACGAGGATGGAAGCTGGAAGACAGGCTGGTTTCTGGATGGGGACGGCTCCTGGTATTATTTCGGCCAGGACGGCTACGCGAAGCTCGGCTGGTACCAGGAGAATGGAAAAAGGTACTTTTTCCGCCAGGATACAGGACGGATGATTGCGGACCGGACCATCACCCTGGACGGAAATGTATACACGTTTGACCACGACGGGGTGAGCACGCGGCTTCCCGACCGATACACAGGCTGGATGTTCGATGATACAGGCTGGTACTACCGCCTGCCGGACGGCAGCTTTATCACGGACGGATGGGAGCAGATTGACGGCCGCTGGTTTTTCTTTGACCCGATCGGCTATATGGAGACCGGGCTGTTAGATTGGAATGGGACGACTTATTACCTGGACGATGCCAGCGGCGCTATGGTTACGGATGCCAGCCGCGTGGTGAACGGCGTTACATATAATTTTGACGCTTCCGGTGCGGGCACCGTGGCATGGCCTTATAAGAGTCCGGTGGTGATTCCTCCGGAGGAGGAAAAGTCGGAGCTGGAGAAAGCGGTGGATGCGGTGTGTGATGGGATTCTGGCCCAGATTACCAACAGTTCCATGGGAGAGAGGCAGAAGGCCGAGGCAATTTACCGGTGGGTGCGGGGAAATCTCCGCTACAGCGGTCATTCTTCCACCCGGGACTGGGTGACGGAGGCATACCAGGGATTCCGCAGAAGACATGGGGATTGCTATACATACTTTTCCGTATCCCAGGCGCTCCTGACGCGTGCAGGACTGCCCAGCATCGAGGTGATCCGCAGTACGGATAATGACCATTATTGGAATATGACCCGGGTGGATGGAACTTGGTATCACTTTGACACTACGCCTCGCTCCTGGGGCGGCTGGTTCTGTCTTTTGACAGATGCACAGATGGCCGCTTACTCTGCGGCCCACAGGGGATGCTTCACCTTTACCCCCGGCCTCTATCCGCCGTCTCCGTAAGAGGTTCCCGGAAGGGATGGCTTTTAGCGGAGAAATTAATTAGGAGGAGACCCCAGGGAATGGAGGAGAAAGGACACCGGCGGCGTCCGTGGCTTGGAATTTTACTCTCTCTGGCAGTGTTTGCCGGGGCGGTGTGGACAGCACAGAGGATTTTGATGCCCAAGTACATGGGTTCCGTTATTGAAGGAAATTTTACAGAGGAATATTATCGGGACAGTACGAGCCATGATCTGCTGATTCTGGGAAACTGTGAATCCTACGAGAGCATTTCCCCCATGACTTTATGGAAAGAATATGGGATTACAAGCTTTATTCGGGGCAACGCCAACCAGCTTATGCCGCAGAGCTACTATCTGCTCATGGATGCCTTAAAGCGGGAGACGCCAAAAGTGGTGCTTATCAATGTACAGGCTATGATGACGGAGAAACAGGATACAGAGGAGTACAACCGAATGGTATTTGACGGCATGGCCTGGGGGCGTGACAAGTGGGAAGGCATCCGGGCCAGCGCCATGGAGGATGAGAAGATGATCGAATACATTTTCCCGATCCTCCGGTATCATTCCCGTTGGAGCAGTCTGAAAAAAGAGGATTTTGTCTACGGCTTTCGGGAAAAGCCTCTGACTTCGTTTCAGGGGTATTATCTGCGGGCGGATGTGCGGCCGGCAGGAGAATTTCCTGTGGAGAGACGGCGGGAGGATTATGCATTCCCGGAAGAAAATTATGCGTATCTGGATAAGATCCGGCAGGCCTGTGAAGAGAGGAAAATTGCCCTTGTTCTCATGAAGGCCCCCAGCCTGTATCCACAGTGGGTGCCTCCCTACGAGGAGCAGATACAAAATTATGCAAATGAACACGGACTTCTCTACTTGAATTTTTTGAATCTCATGGAGGAGACCGGGATTGACATGAGCCGGGACACTTATGATGAGGGGCTGCACATGAACGTGTATGGGGCGGAGAAGGTCGCGTCCTACTTAGGGAGAGTCCTGGAGGAAACTTACAGCCTGGAGGATCACAGGGGCGAGGCAGACACAGCAAAGTATTATGAGGAGCGCTCTTTGGCTTATGAGGAGGAAAAGGCGCGGCAGGCGGAAGAATTTTCGCGCCTGGGATATATTCCGAGATTTACGGAGGTTTTCCAGGAGCAGTGACATAGACAGTACATATGGTTTATGAACAGATCAGGAGGAACAGTGAAATGAAAGGTTTAAAGAGAGTAACAGGAATGGCGGCAGCGGCGGCGATGGCAGCGTCTATGACTGTATGCGCATGGGCTGCAGAGGCAAAAACGGAGTATGCCTTTACCGCAGGGGAGAACACGATCACAGTGGGGGAGTACGCGGATGTGGTTCTCGGAAAGCTGGGCAGCGCAAAGGACGTGAAAATTTTGACGAACTGCGCAAACGGCGGCAAGGACAAGGCATATATTTATGATGATTTTGATATTTATACCACCCAGGATGAGAAGAAGAACACGGTGGTGGAGTCCATTGTCTTAAAGAGCGACAAAGTGGCTACGGAGGAGGGCCTGAAGGTGGGCCAGAGTCCGGCTAAGGTAAAGGAAATCTATCCGGGCGCCACGGAGAGCATGGGGCTTTACACCGTTGTCCTTGGGGACACGCAGATTGTGGTGGACTGCGGCTTTTCCAATGACAAGGTTGTGAGCATTTCTTACGAGAATTATGTTGCGGAATAAGAAGCAGACAGGGAGAACTAAAAAATGAAGGAGCTGGAATATCCTTTTGATGGTGCAAAACTGCTGCAGAGAAAGAAGAGCCTCAAAAAGGCTCTTCTTTCGGATGGAAAAAAACGCATCCGGAAAAAGATTGCAGTGCTTGGAGGCTCCACCACCCATGATCTGGTATTGATGCTGGAGCTGTTTTTGCTGGATCAGGGGATTGAGCCGGAATTTTATCAGTCGGAATACAACCGGTATTATGAGGACGGGGTGTTCGGAACACCAATGCTTGACAGCTTCGGGCCGGATTTGATTTACATTCACACAACCTGCCGGAATATTCCGGATACAGTGTATCCTGAACCGGAGGACGGACCGGAGAAAGTTCAGGAGAAGCTCGCAGGGGCATGGAATCATTTTCAGCATCTTTGGGAATGTCTGGAAGAGCGGTTTCACTGCCCCATTATTCAGAATAATTTTGAGAAGCCGCCCTATCGGCTTCTGGGAAATATGGATGCCTGGGACTGCCGGGGAAGGGAGCATTTTCTCGGACAGCTGAATGAGCAGTTTGCCGGGTATGCCAGAGAGCACGGGAATTTTTATATCCAGGATATCGACTGGATGGCCGCCGCGGTGGGGCTTGGCGTCTGGCATGATCCGCTGTATTGGCACATGTACAAATACAGCCCGGCGGTTCCGGCAATCCCGGATCTGGCATTTAACCTGTCAAATATGATTAAGGCTATATTCGGGAAGAATAAGAAGGCTTTGGCTCTCGATTTGGACAACACGCTTTGGGGCGGCGTGGTGGGGGATGACGGTCCGGAAAATATCGCAATCGGACAGGAGACAGGGCTATCTCAGGTCTACAGTGAATTTCAGCAGTATCTGAAGGCCCTGAAAAAGCAGGGGATTCTCCTGAACATTGATTCGAAAAATGAGATGGAAAACGCCCTGGCGGGCCTTGGCCGGCCGGACAGCGTGCTGCGGCCGGAAGATTTTATTGTCATCAAGGCCAACTGGGAGCCAAAGGACAGGAACCTGGCTGAAATCGCCGGGGAGCTGAATATTGGGACGGATGCTCTTGTCTTTGTGGATGATAACCCGGCGGAGAGGAGCCGGGTGTCCCAGGCGGGACTGGGGGCGGCGGTTCCGGAGATGACGGAGGGGCACGAGGCCCAGCCGGAGCGGTATATTTCCATCCTGGACCGGTCGGGATTTTTTGAACCGGTGAGTCTCTCCCGGGAAGACCTGGACCGGAGCAGCATGTATCAGGCAAATACCCAGAGAAAACGGCAGGAGCAGGCATTTGCCGATTATGGGGAATATCTGCGCTCCCTTAAAATGCAGGCACAGATCGGAAATTTTGTGCCTGAGTACTTGGACCGGATTGCCCAGCTCACAAACAAGTCCAATCAGTTTAATCTCACTACCCGGAGATATACACGGGGGGAGCTGGAGCAGCTGGCGGCGGACGCGGGGTATCTGACCCTCTATGGGAAGCTGTCCGACCGGTTCGGGGACAACGGCGTTGTCAGCGTGATTTTAGGACGGCAGGAGAAGGACAGCCTTCATATTGAGCTGTGGCTTATGTCCTGCCGGGTGCTAAAGCGGGGGATGGAGCAGGCAATGCTTGATGTGCTGGCAAAGCAGGCTGGCCGGCGCAGCGTGAAGCGGCTTGTGGGCTATTATTATCCAACCCCGAAAAATGGAATGGTCCGGGAATTCTACCGGGAGATGGGATTTTCTTTGGTCTCCGAGGACGCACAGGGAAATACCCGGTGGGAACTGGAGCTGGCGGGCTATGAGCCGAAAAATGAGGTGATTGAAATTGAAAGGCGGGACAGTGTATGAGTAGGGAAGATGTTTTTGAGAAGCTGGATCAGGTGTTTCAGGACGTGTTCGACGACGAGACGCTGCATGTGACGGATGAGACGACGGCGGCGGATGTGGATGGCTGGGACAGCTTAGAGCACATCGACTTGATGGCCTCCGTGGAGAGAGCCTTTGGAATCCGGTTTTCCATGGGGGAGATCACCCGGATGAAGAATGTGGGCGAGATGGCGGATTTGATTCTTGAGAAGCGGGAGCAGTGAAAATGAGCTTTGTGTCATATGGCTTTCTTATGTTTATGGCAGTCTGTCTGCTCTGCTTCCTGGCGGTAAATTTTGCTCCGGGGAATAGAAAAAGCCGGCGGGCGGCCGTGCTCTTTGGAGCCAGCGCGGTGTTTTTGTGGCTGTCTGGCGGGATTTTGAGCCTGGCGGTTTATGGATTTTCCGCGCTCACGGTCTGGGCCGGGGCGCAGGGGATCGAGAGGGCCGGGCAGCAAAAAGAGGATTCCCCAAAGGCGTCAGCCGGAAAAAAGCGGATTTTCCTGGCAGTGCTCCTTTGCAATCTGGCGCTTCTGGCAGCTTTTAAGTATGTGAATTTTCCGGGATATACGCTGCGGGAACTGGCCTGGCTTACGGGCCGGGAGGGACTGGTTTCCTGGACGCCTATTTCGATTCCGGCGCCGGCAGCGATTTCTTTTTATACCCTGACCCTTCTGGGATATCTGATTGAGGTATACTGGGGCGTGGAGCGGGCCGAGAAGCGTTTTTGGAAGGTGGCGCTTTTCGGAGGCTTCTTCCCCCAGATGTCCACAGGGCCTGTGGCGCGGTGGGGAAGTTTGTCCGCTACCCTGTTTGACGGGGAGGCCCGGAAGCCTGCGGAAGTCTTGGAGACCGCTGCGGGAAACGAGACGGGCACTTCCATTGCCGCGGATGTGTTTTTCGGCTTGCGGCGAATTCTCTGGGGACTGTTTAAAAAGCTGGTAATCTCGGAGCGGCTGGCCGTGGTGGTGAACACCGTTTACGGGGATTATGAGACCTATACAGGAAGTTTTCTGGTACTGGCGGCCGTGTGCTTTGCCTTTCAGCTGTACACGGATTTTGGAGGGGCGGTGGACATTGCCCTGGGGGCGGCCCGCATGTTCGGAGTGCGCTTGGAGGAAAATTTTCGGCAGCCCTTTGCTTCCCGGAGCATTGCGGAGTTCTGGCGCCGGTGGCATATGACGCTGGGCGCATGGTTTAAAGATTTTGTCATGTACCCCTTGATGCGTACCCGGGCCTTTGAGGGGCTTTCCAGGACATGCAGAAAACGGTTTGGGAAGAAAGCGGGGAAACGGGTGACCACGGCGGCGGCTCTCTTTGTGGTCTGGTTCCTTCTGGGGCTTTGGCATGGGGGCATGTGGACCTTTATTATCGGCTCCGGGCTCTATCATGCGTTTTTGATGAGCGCGGCTTTGCTGGCCGAACCTGTTTGGGCAAGTTTTTATAAAAAGACAGGAATAAACAAGGAGAATCCTCTGTGGATGGCTTGGCAGCGGGTGCGGACATTCATTCTGGTAGCCATAGGCTTTGTGTTTTTCCGGTCGGATTCCCTGGGGATGGCGTTCGGCATTTTTAAGGGAATGGCCTCAGGAGACATAGGAGTTTTCACAGCGGCAGGCTTTGCGAGTCTGGGGCTTTCCATGGCGGACTGGGGGGTGCTGGCGGTGTCCTTGGGAATTTTGTGGGCGGTGTCGGCTTCGTCCGAAACGGTTGGAAAGATTCAGACAGTATGCGGCGGCCGGGAAGGAGTCTGCTGGGGCAGACTTTCGGCAGTCTGCGCAGCGCTGGCGTTCGCGGTGCTGATCCTTGGGTTTTATGGGAGAGGATATGATGCGGCGGCGTTTATTTATGCGGCGTTTTGATGGGAATATGGGGAAGGGATCTTCTTTATAAAAAAGACGCTTTCTGAGATCAGCGATTGACTTCAGAAAGCGTCTTTTGTGTTTGTAGGGCAGAAAAACATTTAGGCGATCAGAAATCCTTTAAGAGTCTTCTAGCTTCAAATAATATTCTAAAAGTGCAAGTCCCCGCCGCATGCGCTCTTCCGGGTAACACTTGCATAACTCAACAAATTGTCGGGTCAGAGGAGAATCATCCTCTATCTCATCCCCTAATATAAGATAATCCAGTGTGGTGTGGCTGGTGTTGGCGATTCTGGCTAGAACGTCAATACTGGCCATGCGTTTTCCTGTTTCAAGCAGCGCCAGGTAAGAAGTTGATATGTAGTTGCTGTCCGCAAAAATTTCCTGTGTTTTGCCCTGGGAGTGCCGCAGCTGTCTTATGCGCTGTCCTACTTCTTTTAAGTCGATCTTATTGTCCGTAACAGTGCACCACCTTTCACGGGATTCCATAATCGTTTTTTTATTATATTGTATTATTTTGAACTCAATATTTCTTATAGAAATAATATTATTGACTGAAAGAAATAATAGGGGTAAAATAAAATACAAGAATGAACAAACCATCAAATTTTATCTAATTCAAAAGGAAAAAACATGAATATTCTGGCGGTTATTGTTTTGGTTGCGGCAATTGCTATATTTTTGAGTATTTTTTACGCCAAAAAATATGGACAAAAAAAGAGAGAAGATTATCAGTGGAGAAGAAAATCGCAGAACGAGGAGTTAGACAAACAACTGGTAAATCCATTCGACCAGGAAAGAAAAGGTGTTTATAGTCCCTATCAAATAAAATATATGGAGGGAACAGAGGGAGAATTCGGAAAGAGAGTACCTCTATTTCAGCTGACGGAAAATTCGGAGCGTGCCGTGCGGAAGTATTTATTTCAGCAGGGTGAAGCAGTTTATATTGGAATGCAAAACGGGAATTTAGCGGTATTTAAGACAGAGTCGGAGGGTGAGAGTTTCTGCAAAATAAATTACAAACAAAATATGTATTGTGTTAAAGCAATGGGTGCAGCGGAGGTTATCGTCAAAAGAGGAAAGGCAAGGACAAATATTGACTATAAAGGGATCATTTTAAAAAGTAAAGACAAAATCTGCCTCTTAGGAGTAGAGTACACTTTTCAGATTATACAATGAACGGGGGATAAGGATGGGGCTTCTTTTTTCGGTATACAGTCAGGATGCATATAAGGAGTATATTCTTCCTCCATTTCATAATGGAGAAGAAAAGCTAATTTTAAAAAAGGGACTGTTCGGACTGCGAGAAGATGTAACGATTCGATTAGAGGCCATTAACGGAGTCTGGCGCTTTACGGAGTCTAACGCTGCTATAAAGATGAATGGAACTTCCTGCCTTGGACGGGAAATCAGATCAAAAGACAGTGTTGAGATTATAACGGAATCCGGAGAATGCTTGTATGTGATTTCGCAGATTAGGGAAACTTTTTTTGAAGTGTATGATAAGTATCGTCTGGATGAAAGAGAGCAAATTACAATCGGCAGTGGGTCGGACATGGATATTTGCTATTCTTTTATTCATGGAAATAAAGCTTATGTTTCCGAGAGACATGCAGCGTTGCAGAGAATGGGGGATGGATGGAGTCTCGAAGGCCAGGGACCGAATGGAACCTTTTTGAATAATCGCTGCGTAAATGGCATGCATCGTCTGGCGTTTGGAGATCATGTGAATATATGGGGAGTGGATATCGTATTTCTGGGAAATGTCCTGGGAGTAAGCAGAGGTGTCGGATCGGCAGTTTCATCGAAGCTGGAAAAATGGATAGTAAAAAAACAAAAAGGGAACAGTCAAAGCGGAGGGGAAATTTCTGCCCTGAAAAATACGGATACATACCACCGATCCCCGAGAAATATGGAACCTCTGGTAACTGAGACCATCGAAATCGAGGGGCCGCCTGCTCCAAGAGAGGAAAATGATACGCCCTTATTTATGCAAATTGGTCCCGCTTTGACTATGATGCTCCCAATGATTTTGGGAAGCGGCATGGCGGTTTTCAGCAGCAGAATTACCGGAGGTGCCAGCAGCGGTGTGATGTATACGGGCTTAATAACCGCCGTCTGCTCCGGAGGCATCGGGGCATTTTGGGCTATAAACAATATAAAATATGCGGAAAAACGCAGAAAAAAAGAAGAGACACGCCGGTTTGATGTATACAGCCAGTATCTGATTAAATGTGCGGAAAAAATAAAAAAGGCATATGAACATAATCGGCGCGTGCTGTTGGAACGCTATCCCTCCGCAGGAGAGATAATCGGAGACAAAGACAAGATTCCGGACCGGCTTTGGGGAAGAAATCTCAATCATGAGGACTTTCTCTACCACCGTCTCGGAATAGGGGATATTCCTTTTCAGGCCCCTATTCTGGTTCCCAAAGAACGGTTCAGCCTAATACAGGACAGCCTGGGAGAAAAACCGGGGATTTTGAAAGAAAATTATCGGATACTGCACAGTGTACCGGTGGGGATTGATCTGATGAAGCACCATCTGGTCGGTATTGCCGGCGGAGAAAATAAGCGGGGAGCAGATCCTATCCTATACAATTTAATAGCTCAGATTGCCACGCAAAATTGCTATACCGATGTGAAGCTGGTCTTTTTATCTGACAGCGGGGACTTCGAGGAACGCTGGAAATTTGCATTATGGCTTCCCCATGTATGGTCAGAGAATGGAAGGTTTCGTTTTGCCGCGTACGATCAAGCACATGCAGGAGAGGGTCTTTTTGAGCTTACGGAGATTTTTCAGCGGCGTTTTGAAGAGCAGAGAGAGGGAATAAACCAAGACAATCAGAAGATACCGCTCCCCTATTACATCCTTTTCGTAGAGGATGAGCGGCTTATAGCAGGCGAATTGATTGAAAAGTACGTTTATGCCAGAGAGAAAAAATTGGGATTAACTACGATTTTTCTGGCAGAGTGGTATGAAGATTTACCCAATAACTGTGAGTATATTATCCAAAATGATGAAAAATTTTCCGGTTTCTTTTACGCGAAAGCAGGGACATCGGGAAGGCTGCCCGTTCAGTTCGACATCATAACAAAAGAGCAGATGGACGCATTGGCCAGAAAGATATCTCCCCTAAAAGTAAATGAGAGGGAGATAGGAGGCGAAATCCCGAGCGCCATTACATTTTTTGAACTGTACGGGGTTAGTTCCCCGGAGGAATTTAAGGCGGCGGAACGATGGAGAAAAAACCGTATTTTTGAAAGTATGAAGGTCTTAATTGGAATAAAAAGCGGCGGAGAACCCTGTTATCTGGATCTTCACGAAAAATATCACGGCCCTCATGGCCTGGTTGCGGGAACCACCGGATCGGGAAAATCGGAGACGCTCCAGACATATATTCTTTCCTTGGCGTTAAACTTTAGTCCGGACGATGTGGGATTTTTTATCATTGATTATAAAGGCGGCGGGATGGGAAATTTATTTTCCAATCTGCCTCATGTGCTGGGACAGATATCGAATCTTTCGGGCAATCAAATCCGACGGGCCATGGTCTCCATTAAAAGTGAAAATCTGCGGCGTCAAAGACTTTTTAATGAGAACGGCGTCAACAGTATTAATCAATATACAAACCTCTATAAGAGCGGGGAAGCCAAGATACCGATTCCTCATCTGCTTATTATCATAGATGAGTTTGCAGAGCTGAAACGGGAAGAACCGGAGTTTATGCGGGAGCTTATCAGCGTCGCGCAGGTGGGCAGAAGCTTGGGCGTTCATCTGATTCTGGCAACCCAGAAACCTGCAGGGACTGTGGATGACAATATATGGAGCAATGCAAAATTTCATCTCTGCCTTCGGGTTCAGGACCGGCAGGACAGCATGGATATGCTGCATAAGCCGGATGCGGCTTACCTGGTCGGCGCTGGCCGGGGATATCTGCAGGTGGGAAACGATGAGCTTTATGAAATGTTTCAATCTGGCTGGAGCGGTGCGGAATATGATGCGGATGCCGGAGCAGGCGGCCAGGTGCTGGCCAGTATGCTGACCGCATCAGGAAAAACAGCCGTAGTGGGAAACCATGAGAAAAGCCGAAGAAAAGCAGAGGCCCGGATTAAATGGCTGGCCGGACTGATCAGAGAGTGGGAACGTGTTTCGGAAACTCCGGAAGGATATGAGGAAGGGCAGGAGATAACGGAAAAAACGGAAGAAGATCTTATAGAAAAATGGCAAAAGCAGCTGACGGTCATAGGTGAGGAACATCTGGACAGCGAGTACGGCAGACGGCTTTTGAAGAATTTGCTGATTCTTTATGAAGAGGCCCGGAAAGAAGGGAGAAGCGGGGATATCCGCCAGATTGCTGAGCAGGCGGAGCGGAAGCGGTGGAAGCTTCCCGAACAGAAAAAACGAACGCAGCTGGAGGCTGTGACGGATTATTTATCGCATGTGGCAAAGGAAGAAGGATATGGCGGCCAACAACCGCTCTGGCTTCCGGTTTTGCCGTCTCAATTGGGCCTAAAGCGAATCTGGGAAACCGCTGCGGAGCAATTTAACGGGACGTCTTGGCCGGAATATACGGGGAAGATGGTTCTGCGGGCAGAAGCAGGGCTTTGCGACGATCCGGCAAATCAGGTGCAGGAACCGCTGATATTGAACTTTATGGAGGACGGCAATCATGCGGTCTGCGGACTTCCTATGAGCGGAAAGAGCACTTTTTTGCAGACTGTCGTTTACAGCTTGCTGAAAAAATATTCACCACTTTATCTGAATGT
>CALWBS010000191.1 GCA_944376135.1 uncultured Enterocloster sp. | reverse complement strand
GCCTGCTGGCCCAGTACAGGAGCTAAGGGCCGAAACGAGGAGGTGCCGGCTGGAGGCGGCAGTCTAGGAGAGGGTGGTTTATGGAGGAACGGGAGTTTCGCAGCAAAGTATACTGGCTCACATTTATTTTCAGCGTTCTGGTAATCTGGGTGCACTCGGGAAATGCGGAATTATTCCTGGGCCCCGGAGCCGGGAGCAGCTGGGTCGGGAACATGGAAGCATTTTTGGGCAGCGGTCTGGGCCAGTTTGCCGTCCCCGGCTTTTTTGCGGTGTCTGCCTATTTGTTTTGCAGGTTTTTTTCCCTGTCCGATTTGGGGCGGAAGTGGAAATCGCGGGTGCGCTCGCTTCTTCTGCCTTATCTGCTCTGGAATTTTCTGTATTATGCCGGCTATGTGGCGGTTACTCGTATTCCTGCAGTTACCTCTGTAGTGGGCAAGCCGCCGGTCCCCGTAAGCGGGGAGGAATGCGTTCGGGCCATATTTTTTTACACCTATAATCCGGTGTTCTGGTATCTCTTCCAGCTCATTCTTCTGACGGCGCTGGTTCCGATTCTGTATGCCCTGCTGAAGCATGTGTGGTCCGGGGCGGTTTTTCTTGTCCTTCTTGCGGTATTTCTGGGAACGAATCGAAATTTTCCGGTTTTAAACGGAGACGCCCTGCTTTATTGTCGTGTGGGCGCGTTTGCCGCGTTTCACGCAAGATCGCGGATAGAAGGCGTTGTGCCGCTTCACCGAGGGGCTTTCTGGGCTGCAGGTTTGGCGGCGGTTCTCGGCTGGATATATTTGATGGGTAGGCCCGGGGGCTTTCTGTATGGAAGCGCCCTGCATCTGGTGCTGCTTCGGCTGGGAGGCGTGTGTGCAGCCGTCTTGGCGGTGAAGCTTTTTCCGTTCCCGCCGGCACCGGAATTTATGAAAAATAATTTCTTTCTCTACGCCATGCATTTTGCCTGGGTCCGCCTGCTTAATAAAACGGCGGCGCTGTGGCTTCCAGCAGTTCCCGGAGCCGCTCTGGGGACATTTCTGGTTATGCCGTTTCTTATTGTCTGTCTGTGCACGGGCTTTGAGAAGCTGGGAAAGCGGTTTTGCCCGGGTATCTATGGATTGCTCTCCGGCGGGCGGTAGAAGAACCCGGAGGGTATTTTCAAAGCCTTGTCAAAGCTCCCTTTTTATGGTATTCTAAAATTACTTCGGCGGGGCTCTTCCTGCCAGGACTTTGGCTTTGCGGCTGCCCAGGCAGCCGGTTTTCCGGCGGGATGCGTCATCCCGGATTCACAAGACTGATTTTGCAAAGAATGCGCGGTGTATTTTTGCGTCAATTTTTCATTGACATTTGAAAACAGGTATAGTATGATTGGAAAAGAAAAAAGAACATTTGTTCGCATGGAGGATAGCATGGGTAAGGATGATAAGCTGAACGCAAAGAGGGATTTAAATAGAGAAGAGAAGATGAAAGCCTTGGACGCGGCTCTCACACAGATTGAGAAGGCCTACGGCAAGGGTTCTGTGATGAAGCTGGGAGATTCCGGCGCGAATATGAATATTGAGACCGTGCCTACCGGCTCCATCAGCCTGGATATCGCCCTGGGCTTGGGAGGCGTGCCTAAAGGAAGGATTGTGGAGATCTATGGCCCGGAGTCCTCGGGCAAGACGACAGTAGCCCTGCATATGGTGGCCGAGGTTCAAAAGCGCGGCGGCATTGCGGGATTTATTGATGCGGAACATGCCCTGGATCCGGTGTATGCGAGGAATATCGGAGTGGATATCGATAACCTCTATATTTCCCAGCCGGACAACGGGGAGCAGGCGCTGGAGATCACCGAGACTATGGTGCGGTCCGGCGCTGTGGACATTGTGATTGTGGACTCGGTGGCTGCCCTGGTTCCCAAGGCGGAGATTGACGGGGAGATGGGTGACTCCCATGTGGGTCTGCAGGCTAGGCTGATGTCCCAGGCCCTGCGCAAGCTTACGGCGGTTATCAGCAAGTCCAACTGCATTGTTATCTTTATCAACCAGCTCCGTGAGAAGGTGGGCGTCATGTTCGGCAATCCGGAGACGACGACCGGGGGACGGGCGCTAAAGTTTTATTCCTCGGTTCGTTTGGATGTGCGCCGGATTGAGACGCTCAAGCAGGGAGGCGAAGTGGTCGGCAATAGGGTTCGGGTCAAGGTTGTGAATAATAAGCTCGCGCCGCCGTTTAAAGAGGCTGAGTTCGACCTTATGTTCGGCAGAGGCATTTCCAAGGAAGGCGACATTCTGGACTTGGCGGTGAAAGAGAACATCGTGGAAAAGAGCGGGGCCTGGTTTGCTTACAATGGCTCCAAGATCGGTCAGGGGCGGGAGAATGCCAAGCAGTATTTGGCGGAGCATCCGGAGATCTGCAGTGAGGTGGAGGCGAAAGTGCGGGCCAAGTATCATCTCCCCGGAAGCGAGGGGGATATTGAACAGGCGGCTCCCGGAGCGCAGCCCGACGAGAGCCGGGAATCCGAAACCGGTCTCTTTGGTGAAAGTGAGGAGTTAGTATGAGAGTCATCAAGGTGACTCCTGTTGGAAAGCAAAAGAGCAAAGTCTTCCTTGCGGAAGGCTTTGCCTTTGTTTTATATAGGACGGAGCTCTCTGCATGGGGGATAGAGGAAGAGGGAGCGCTGGAGGAAGCGGATTTTGAGAGGCTTTGCCGGGAAGTGCTTTTTCCCAGAGCAAAGGAGAAGGCGCTGGCGCTTTTGGAGGTTCAGTCCAGAACATGCAGACAGCTGGAGGAGCGGCTTTCCAGGGAGGGCTTTCCGCCGGCGGTGATTCAGCGGGTTGCCGCATTTCTCGCGGAGTATAAGCTAACGGATGACCGGGCTTTTGCAAGGCGTTATGTGGATGCGCACAAGGCGGGAAAGAGCCGGCGGCAAATTGCCTGGGAGCTGGCCCAGAAAGGTGTGAATAAGGAGATCATAAGCCAGGTATTTAAGGAGGAGGAGCCGCAGGAAGAGTCAGCGGCCCGGAAGTATCTGGAGAGAAAGCTGGGAGGCCGAACGTGCGTATCCGGGAAAGAGAGAGTCAAGCTGTGGGCGGGCCTGGCGCGGAAGGGATTTTCGGCGGATGTGATCGGGGATGTGATGCGGGACGTAGGGGAGGAGGAAGAAAAGAGGTAGAATTCGCGAGGCTTGGACGGCGGTCTTCTTGCCTGCGCATTTGCGCGGGCAAGGAGCATCGGAGATTCCTCCGATGGAAAGAAATGGATGGACAGATGCTTACAAGCGAGCTTGACGCATCTGTCCATCCATTTCTTTCCGCCGTCCGAACAGTTACGTTTGAATTGTACGTATTTACCAGAAAATGATGAATATACTTGACATAATTCTGGAAAACATATAAAATTAATATGTTGTAGTTCGTACAATGAAAATTAAATAA
>CALWBS010000190.1 GCA_944376135.1 uncultured Enterocloster sp. | reverse complement strand
TACGCACATTCTCCTGGGAGCCTGTGGAGATCTCTGTATTGATCAGATAATTGGGATGATCCTGAGTAATCAGGTTCCCGATACCCGCAAATGTGGTATAGTTCGCACTGGAACTGGGGCCGCCTCCGATTCGGATGGTCACCGTGCCGTCCGCGCTCGCCGTCCCACCGCCGGAAGCCGCCGCCGTGTTGGTGTTTACCGGCTGGTTCGAACAGCCTGCCGTCACCGCCGCCAAAACACCTGCCAGCAAAATGCCAAGTACTTTTCTTCCCATTTTCTTCATAATTTTGATTCTCCTTCCTATCAAATGGTATCCAATGATTTTAAGAAGCCACCTGGGCATTCCTCTTATCCGCCAGCACCTTTACCACAAGGAAGGCGCCCAGCACCACAAAGCCGATGAGATCTGTCATAAGGCCCGGATCAATCAGAAGCAGGGCAGAAATAAAGAGGATCACCCGTTCCACATTATTGATGCTCCACTTGAAGATAAACTTCTCCAGGGAAGCCGACAGGCTGTAAATCCCCACCAGGGCTGACAGCACAGACCAGACGATCTGAAGGGGCTCGCCCTGCATAAGGAGCACCGGGTTATACACAAACATGAACGGCAGGATAAAGCCGGAGATGGACAGTTTAAACGCATTAAACCCTGTCTTCGTCGGGTTACAGCGGGCCACGCCGGCCGCCGCGTAGGCCGCCAGGGCCACGGGAGGTGTGACGTTGGAAATAATTCCAAAGTAGAAAATAAACAGGTGGGCTGCCAGGGGCAGTACATCCATATCGCTGAGAGCAGGAACCACCAGGAGAGCCAGCATCAGGTAGGCCGCTGTGGTGGGTACGCCCATACCCAGAATTAAGGATACGATCATGGTCAGCACCAAGAGTACAATCTGATGGCCGCCGGAGATTTCAATGAGCACTGCAGACATGCGGAAACCCAGTCCGGATCCCATCACGATGCCGATGATAATTCCCACCACACCGCAGGCAATGGCTACCGGCTTTGAACCGTTGATAGAGCTGATGACGATCTTTTTCAGCTTGGCAGGGGTGATCCGATTCTTCGCCGAGAAAATCGTACAAATAATGGATACAATAAGAGAGGTAATGCCCGCCTTTGTCACAGACATATTCAAAAAGCTCATGGCCACAATCAGATAGATCAGCGGAAGGATCAGGTACACATTCCGCTTCATTTCCTTCCAGCTAGGAAGCTCCTCCTCCGCTACGCCGCCAATATTATGCTTGCGGGCGTACAGATCCACGGTCATCAGGATCGCCACATAATACAAGATAGCAGGGATTGCCGCCGCCTTCACCAGGTCAAAATAGGGGATCCCCAGATACTCCGCAATAATAAAAGCCGTGGCTCCCATAACCGGGGGCATGATCTGTCCACCGGTGGAGGCTGACGCTTCAACAGCCGCCGCGTACTCATCCTCGAATCCGCACTTTTTCATCATAGGGATGGTAAAGGTACCTGTTCCAATTACATTTGCGATGGCGCTGCCGCTGATGGATCCGAAAAGGCCGCTGGCCACAACCGCCACCTTGGCGGGGCCACCCTTGAAGCGCCCGAACAACCGGGAAGCAAGCTGGGTAAAATAATCGCCCACTCCTGTCTCGCCGAACACCGCGCCCAAAATCACAAAGAGCACAATGTAGCTGGCCGAGGCATAGATGGCAGTACCGTAGATTCCATCTGTCCCCAGATATACAATGCTTATGAGCCTGGGGATGTCCATCCCCACATGGGCCAGGAATCCCGGCATATAGGGCCCGATAAACGCGTAGGCGATAAAACAGAGCACCACAATGGCAAGCGACTTTCCCACAGACCGCCTGGTGGCCTCGATCAGGGCCGCCATCAAAAGCACGCCGAAAATCACGTCATAGGTATAGACAATGCCGCTTCGCAGGTCGATGGTGCTGTTGATGGACATTATGTAGATCATGCTTCCTGCCGACGCGAACACAAAGAACAGGTCAATGCAACGGAGATACCATTTCCTGTCCTTCTGGGCCGCGTAGTCCAGAAAGAAGATCACCAGGACCAGCCCTAAATGGATCGCTTTCTGCCCAATGCCAGCCGCTGCTCCAAACATCGCTGTCCAACAGTGAAAGATACAGAATGCCGCAGCTAAAATAAAAGAAACCTTCTTCACTATTTTCCCTCCTTACGTGAAAAAACATATGCAGCACTTGGTAATATTTTATAGTTTCTTGTACACGCCCCTTTTTGTACGTAAATATTTTACAAATTTAAAAGTTTTTTGTCTAATGCTATTTTTGTATCAAATCCATAGCATAATGCTATAGTTTTGTTAAAAAAATAACGTCTATGATCGTTTCATAGGCGTTATTGTCTGAATATATATAAATTTTATTTATTTTCGTTCCAATTTCCGCATGGCCCGTGTTAGATGGAAACGCATATACTTAGCTGCATCCTCCGCGTTTTGACTCTCTATTTTTGCCAATATAGCTTCATGGTCCATCAAGGTAGCATCCGACACCCAATGTCCCCCCAGAGTATATTGCTTGGATACATCCAAAAGTTCATAGAGATTCCGATAAATGTTTTCCAGCACCGCATTCTTGGCTGCCGCAATCACACAAAAGTGGAAAGCATGGGAAGATTGAATCAGTTCCTGTTCCTCTCTATCAGGCGTCTCTAAAATTTGGAGCATCTCCTGTACGGAAGCACGCATTTTATCAACATCCTCTTCTGTTCGCCTTTTTGCCGCATAGTAAGCAGCCGCTGATTCCAGAAAAATACGAACTTCAAATAGATCCTCAAGCGTATCCCTGGTAATTTGGGAGGCAAAATCCACTTTAGGGTTAAAGAGCTGGATGTTTACTTCCTGAACCATCATTCCATCTGTAGTGTTTTGAATTATACCTATATATTCCAAAATGCGCAGAGCTTCCCGCACTGGTACTCTGCTCACTCCAAATCGGGCAGCCAGCTCCCGCTCTGAAGGAATTATATCTCCCTGCTTTAAATTTCCCGAGATAATCTGAGCCTTAAACCAATCCAAAATTTTTTCATAATATTTGTCAGAAGGAGCCTTCTTTTCCATAATACCTCCATTTTTCCTAATTTAAATTAAGCATAATAAGTTTTTTATTTTCTGTCAATGCAAATTATCAAAGGAATACCATTATTGGTATACCATATATTGTTTTGTTCCAATTCGTCCTTTGTCTATTTATATTTTTTGTATTTTTCAACATTTTCATCTTTCCTTTTCACTTTTTTTGTGTTATTATGCCTTTATATTGGTATACCATAAATCAAAACATGTCCCTTTTTGTATACCATTATAATTTTAAGGAGGGATTTCAATGTCTGTACACCAGGAAACCCGTGTCCTCGCGTCCTTCCTCCATAATATTTCTGGCCCTAAGCTTTCTAAAAAAGTAATTGAGGCCGCTAAAATGTGTGTGGAGGACTTTTTAGGCGCTTCTATCGCTGGCTCCCAAAAACGGGAATCCCAGATATGGAAAAGCTATTATTCCCAATTTCCGGACAGACCAGAGGCAACTGCCTTAGAACCCGGGTTTTGCCGGCATCAGGCAGAAACTTCTGCCGCACTAAATGCAGTTTTTGGCCATGTAATGGATGTAGACGATGTCCACAATGCTTCTATTACCCACTTGGGAGCTGTTACGATTCCTACAGCCCTGGCTCTGGGGCAGTCTCTAAAAAAGAGCGGACTCGAGGTAATTACAGCTATTGTAGCTGGCTATGAAGCCGGCGCCCGCATCGGGGAGGCCATTAATCCCTCCTCCTACCGTTACTGGCATACCACTGGCGCTGTAGGTGCCTATGCTTCCGGCACGGCGGCAGCCAAGCTTCTCTCTCTTACAGAAATACAGCTTATAAACTGTCTGGGAAGCGCCGGAACACAGGCCGCCGGCTTATGGGAATTTCTTCACAATGGCTCTATGAGCAAAGTGCTTCACACGGCCAACGCCAATCTTTGCGGTATTCGCTCTGCCCGGCTGGCCGCACTAAGTTTTACTGGGGCTGACACCATTTTGGAAGGGGATCGCGGCTTTGTAAAGGCCCTGGCGCCCGAGTATAACCTCAGCTGTCTTACAAGGAATTTTGGATATCCCTACCGAATTGAAGAAAATTCCTTTAAGCCCTATGCTTGCTGTCGCCATACTCATTCGGCGGGCTACTGTATGGAGCAGATTTTAAAAGATCATGCCCTGACTCCTGAGGAAATTCTTTCTATCCAGGACGATACCTATGACACAGCCGTAAAAACTGTAAATAATCCCTATCCGGAAAATCCCTATGCTGCCAAGTTCAGTATCCAATTCTGCCTGGCTGCCGCTATCCTGTTTAATGATTTAAGCGATAAAGTATTCTGCCAGGAAAATATTGAAGATCCAAGAGTCCGAGAACTCATGGAGAAAATCCATATTCGTACGGATCCCGAATTGGATGCAGTCTTTAAAGTTCACCCGGACCAGTGGACACACCGCCTGACTATCACCATGAAAAACGGGGAAATCCTCACCCGACAGGTAGACTATCCACTGGGAGACGCAAAAAATCCCTTTGATTGGGAAACAGCAGACCGTAAGTTCCGTCTTCTCACCGAAGAACTTATTGGAGAAGAACAAACCGAGCGCCTTTTAACGCAGCTGCACAGGTTAGAAGAGCTAGAGGATATAAATGAATTATTGTAGCCAACTGCAAGGAGGTTTATTTTATGAATGAACAAATAGTTAAAAACGCAATGCATGATGCTGTCATACGCGCCGTAACCGAAATTTCCGATGATGTGAAAAATTTGCTCTCTTCCGCCCTCCAGCGTGAAACGAACGAGACTGCAAAGAGCATGCTCTCCTCCATGCTGGATAATCTGGAAATTGCCAAAAAAGAGGACAAGGCGGTCTGCCAGTCTCCCGGTTATCCCACCACATGGATCTCATATGGTGAGACAAATTTCCCGTCTTATGCCGCCGAGACCGTGTCGGATGCCCTGGCTGAGGCCACCAAAAAAGGCTATCTGCGTCCCAGCATTGTAGACCCATTGACCCGACACAATCCGGGAAACAATACAGGAAAAGGAGTTCCCAATATTGAATATGAGTACCATCCCGGACAGCCTTATGTAGATTTTATCATCAGCTTTAAAGGCTGCGGAGCTGAGCTTGGAAATGCTGTGAAAATATTCACCACGGCCACTCTAAAACTGGATCAGGACTATGCAGGCCTCAAGCGATTTATTCTGGAAACAGCTATCAATGCAGGCGGGAAACCGTGTCCACCTTTCGGCATTGGAATCGGCATCGGTGGTCAGATGGACATTGCAGCCAAACTGAGTCGAAAAGCCATCAGCACTCGCCGCTGGGACGATGACAATCCTGACCCGCTCCTTAACAGGCTGGAAAAGGAGCTTCTCTCTTCCATCAATTCTCTTGGTCTCGGAGCCGCTGGAACAGGAGGCGACACAGTCTGCCTAGCTGTCAAAATTGGCACAGCAGCAACTCATACAGCCATCGCCCCGGTAGCGGTAAACTTTCACTGCTGGGTGGCAAGAAGAGCCGGAATCCGCATTCATTCGGACGGAACCATTGAAAAACTTCTGTAGCAGAGGGAAGAACCAGATTGACCGGCAATTTTCGGAAAGGAGAATTCATAAATGAGTAAAATAATTTTAACAACTCCCATCAGGGAAGAAGATGTACGTCAACTTCAAGTAGGCGACGTGGTATACATAAAAGGACGCATTTTCACGGCCAGAGACATGGCCCACCTAAATATCCGGCACCTTTTAGAAGCCCAGAAACCCCTTCCCAAGAATTTTGCGGGAGCTGCTGTTTTTCATGCAGGCCCTGTATGCCTAAAAAATTCTGACGGCACCTGGCGGTTAAATGTCATTGGTCCCACAACCAGCATCCGCATGGAACCCTATGCAGATATGGTAGGACAGCTTGGGGAAAAAGCGGTTATCGGCAAAGGCGGAATGGGAGCAGATACCCTAAAAGCATGTAAGACATATGGATATGTATACCTTCAGGCAGCTCCCGGCTGTGCAGCTAAACTGGCGGGTGGAATAAATTCCGTAGTGGATGTAACTTGGTTTGATCTTGGAATGCCTGAAGCTCTCTGGGAACTTGACGCCCGAGAATTCGGCCCTCTGGTGGTGGGAATGGATACACATCAGAACAGTATTTACAAAACACTAAATGAAGCGGCATTTAAAAAACTCGATAGCCTCTATCCTGCAGTGTAAAACTTCTGCCCGCCTATATCCGGTTTCTGCATATTCTATCGCGCTTTGAGAAAGGAGAATGATAAATGAATTACCGAGTAGAACATGATTCGATGGGTGAAATAAACGTTCCGGCAGATAAATACTGGGGTGCACAGACTGAACGGAGCTTTGAAAATTTTAAAATCGGAATTGAAAAAATTCCCAGTGAAATTATCCGAGCCTTTGCCATTTTAAAAAAGGCTGCTGCTCTGGCAAACAACCGTTTGGGGAAACTAGATGACCGGCGCAGTGCAATCATCTGCCACGTATGCGATGAAATTCTTGCCGGGGAGTTAGATGCTCATTTTCCCTTAGTCGTATGGCAGACAGGGAGCGGCACCCAGTCCAATATGAATGTAAATGAGGTCATTGCCAACCGTGGGAATGAGCTTGCCGGGGAAAAACTGCTCCACCCTAATGATCACGTCAATATGTCCCAGAGTTCCAATGACACATTTCCCACAGCGATGCATATTGCCGCCGCTGTGGAAATAGAAGAGAAACTTTTCCCTGCCATCTCCCTTTTAGAGGGAACGCTTAAACGGCTTATGGAGGAAAACTCCGGGATTATCAAAACCGGCCGTACCCATCTTCAGGACGCCACCCCCATTACTTTTTCACAGGAAATCAGCGGTTGGAAAAATATGTTGGAAAAGGCCCGAGAAATGCTCTCCCTAAGTCTTCCCGGCCTTCACGAACTAGCCCTGGGCGGCACAGCTGTAGGTACTGGTTTAAACGCTCCCAAAGGCTTTGACGCTGAGGTTGCAAAGGCCATCTCAGAGCTTACAGGGAAAGATTTTAAAACTGCTCCCAACAAATTTCACTCTCTCACCAGCAAGGATGAGCTTGTCTTTGCCCATGGCGCCTTAAAAGGCTTAGCGGCTGATATGATGAAGATGGCAAATGACATCCGCTGGCTGGCCAGCGGCCCCCGCTGCGGCCTTGGGGAAATCTTTATTCCTGAAAATGAGCCAGGAAGCTCTATTATGCCCGGAAAGGTAAATCCCACCCAGTGCGAGTCTGTAACTATGGTGGCTGTCCAGGTCATATCTAACGATGTAGCCGTAGGTTTTGCCGCCTCCCAGGGAAATTTCGAGCTAAATGTGTTTATGCCTGTATGTATTTACAATTTTCTCCAATCCGTGCGTCTGCTTTCCGACTCTTTAATCTCTTTTAACAACCATTGTGTAACTGGCATTCGCCCCAATCGTGAGAAAATGGCAGAAAATCTTAGGCGCTCTCTAATGCTCGTAACCTGCTTAAATCCTTATATCGGTTACGAAAATGCAGCGAAAACAGCAAAAAAAGCATACGCAGAAAATATATCTCTAAAGGAGGCTTGTGTCGCTCTAGGCTTTTTAACACCAGAACGCTTCGACGAAGTTTTTAAGCCAGAACAAATGGTCTGATACGGACTTCACATTCCTCGAAAGAAAGGAGAATACACATGGACGTAAATCAGGAATCACTGAAAATGCACTATGAACTGGAAGGGAAAATCGAGGTTATTTCCCGAAAAAAAATTGAAACCCGAGAGGATCTCTCCTTAGCTTATACCCCTGGGGTAGCCGAGCCCTGTCGGGTCATTTCCCGAAATTATGAAGAATCCTTTAGACTCACACGCCGTTCGCATCTGGTGGCAGTAATTACCGATGGAACTGCTGTCTTAGGGCTAGGGGATATTGGCCCCGCCGCCGGTATGCCCGTAATGGAAGGCAAATGCGCCCTTTTTAAAGAGTTCGGCGATGTGGACGCTATTCCTCTATGCGTGGACTCTAAAGACACAGACACAATTGTAAATACCATCTATCTGATTTCCAAGAGCTTCGGCGGCATTAATCTGGAGGATATCGCCGCCCCCCGCTGCTTTGAGATTGAACGCCGGTTAAAAGAACTATGTGATATTCCTGTATTTCATGATGACCAGCATGGCACCGCCATCGTCGTGGCAGCAGCTCTCATCAATGCGATCAAAGTCACAAGAAAAACGATGGGCCAACTAAAAATCGTAATCAACGGAGCCGGGGCAGCAGGAATTGCTATTGGCAAACTTTTAATTCGTATGGGATTCGGAAATGTAGTAATGTGTGATATTCGTGGCATTATTTGTGAAGGGGATGAAGGACTTACTTCCGGACAGGAGGAAATCTCACATATCAGTAACCAAAATCATGAACACGGTACCCTGGAGGATGCCCTCAAAGGTGCGGACGTCTTTGTAGGGGTATCCCGCCCTGGTCTTGTAACCCAACAGATGGTAGCCTCTATGAACCGAGGGATTGTTTTTGCTATGGCCAATCCCACCCCTGAAATTATGCCCGAAGAGGCCAAGGCTGGAGGTGCTGCCGTAGTAGGCACAGGCCGATCCGATTTTCCCAATCAGATTAACAATGTACTGGTCTTCCCCGGCGTCTTCAAAGGAGCTCTTTCTGTTCGAGCAAAGGAAATTACAGATACTATGAAAGAGCGAGCTGCCTACGCCATTGCCGGCATGATCCCCGACAGTGAGCTTACTCCCGAGAATATCATTCCCTCTCCTCTCAATAAGGAGGTAGCCGCCGTGGTGGCAAACGCTGTAGCCACTACTGCAATTGAGGAGGGCATTGCTCGAATATAGACGGATATGTAGAAAGTGTTTCCCCAAAAGCGTAAATTAGGGATAACCCGCAATGTATAGTTAATAAGCTCGCCTTCCGGCGGGCTTATTAAGTCACATTTAGAGGAACGTTATCAGTGCTGAAACGTTAGCGTTCAAAATGCTTCAGCATTTCTCCCATCCCATATAACATTATATATCGTACTATTTTTATGTAACAACACACACAGCATGTCAATCGTTTTTATTCCAGCACATAAAAGAACAGAGACCCTTGAGAAATTTCATCCCACTCCTCAAAGATCCCTGTCACTTCCGCATACTATTTATCCCTGACGCAGGCCATCAGTCCTCTACTGCTACGATCTCGCGCTTGTTGTAGCTTCCGCAGGCCTTGCAGACCCGATGGGGCATCATCAGCGCGCCGCACTTGCTGCACTTTACCAGGTTGGAAGCGCTCATCTTCCAATTGGCTCTGCGGCTGTCTCTTCTCGCTTTTGAAGATTTATTCTTAGGGCAGATAGACATGGTTCACA
>CALWBS010000189.1 GCA_944376135.1 uncultured Enterocloster sp. | reverse complement strand
GAGAAGAAGCATCCCACAATGGCCTCCGGCCCCTCGGCCATCAGGCTGTTGTATGCGTTGATGGCCTGACGGGAATCGCTGGCGTCATCCATCACCTTTCCGTTGTTCACAATCTCAATTTTGTAGGGATAGTCGCCGGAGTTGATCTCCTCCACCGCCATATCCACCGCATTCTGCGCGCCCTCGCCGTACACCGCGGAGCCGCCGGTCATGGAGCAGATTACGCCCACACGGATTACATTGTCCTCCTCACCGGAAGCTGCGCCCGCCGCCGCGGGGACATCCGCGCTGCCGGAGCTTTCCGCAGAAACCACCTGGGAGGAACCGCCGCCTTGTGCGGTGGCGGCCGCACCTGCGGCCGCGTCCTGGGCAGAGGAGCTGCAGCCGCTCACCGCTGCCGCCGTCATGGCCGCTGTCAATAGAATCGATAATCCTCTTTTTTTCATAAATCCGTCCTCCTTTTGGGATTTGCAGCTTTTTAGCCGCTGTGCTTTATAAAACAAAAGGAGCCGGCGGGAAAATTCCCCACTGGCTCCTTTGCCTTATCAAAAACAGAAAGAGATCCCGCGCAGCTTGCGCACAGGACCTCTTTGTCAGCATAAACTGTCCAAGACACTGTCTTGAATCGCTTTATTTAATTTATGTGTGCGATTCTAGCACTATGACCGAAAAGTGTCAAGTATTTTTTTATGTACACTGGTGGTACCCTTTGACTTCCTCTCCCTCCCTGTGCTATGATCCGCATATCACCGGAACATTCGCTTCCGGTCCGCGCCTGCATTACAGGTTCAGAGCCCTTTCTGGAGTGCAGGGCCCTCATGTTAAACTTCAACTTTGGGAAAATAAAGATCTGATGCAGGACTGCCGGAAGCTCTGTGAGTATTCCTGCCTGGTGCGGAAAAGCGGAACGCAGAAGCCTGCCTAAAGGCCGCAAAAGCCTTGATAAAACAGGCCGAACACCTATAGCGTCCGGGCATAACTGTTCAGGCCAGGTGTCGCTGTGAGAAAGAGGCCCGCGCGGTTCGCGCAGGGCCTCCTCATCAGCAGCTTTTTACTCCTCCTTCCACAGCGAAAAATCCGTCCCAATCACCGGATCCGCTATCCCGCTTTTCCTGCTGATCTTATACGTGTTCAGCGTATGAAAATATCCCGGTCTGTCCTCGTATCCCACGGAAACCGTGATGGTGTTCGCATCATCCTCCTCCAGCCGGCAAATCACGTCGTACTCCTCATACTGATACATATTCTGCTCTGTCAGATAATTTGCCAGCAGATACGAAATATTCTCAAAAGTGAGGGAGGGCTTGGGTATCCAGGCCCCGCTCTCCCCGTCCAGACAGTACCAGATGCCGTCAATCCGCTGCCAGCCCGCAGCCCGCTCCCCCTCCTCCAGATAGTACCAGGTTCCGTCCTCCGCCTGGCTCCATCCCCCGGCCCAGGCGGTAAGGCATCCCCCGGGAATCGCTATGAGCAGCACCCAGGCTGCCAAAGCCGCCGCAAATTTTCCGGCAGTTTTTCTCGCTGGCCGCACCATCCTCTTGTACAAATTCCATCCCTCCTCGTTTCCCAGAGTGTGTTGACACAATCATAACCGCCTCTATCCGATCTCCGCCAGCCCCAAAACCGCCCAGTCATAGGTGTCCATGGCTTGCTGCAGAGCCAGATCCGCCGCCTTATAGCCGGCGGTCTGCTGAATATATTCCATCTCCGCCGACAGGTATTCGGACTGGCTTATCAGGCCCGCCCTGTATTTTGCGTCTGCGGCCTGTTTTTTTAAACCGGCATTCTCATAGGCGGTTTTTGCTGTGTCCCGCTCCTCCTTCTTTTGCAGCACATCCTGGTAGAGCCCCTTCATTTTAATAGTCAGCTTCTCCTCGCTCTCCGCCGTGGCCCGCTTCTTGTTTTCACTGCCGGATGTAGAGCTCTCTGCGCTCGCATGCCTTTCATTAATCAGCGTTGCGTTGTTTCCGATTGCCTTCCGCGTATCTGCCTCCAGGCTCATGGACGCGATTCTGCCCGCGTCCGCCTCAGGGATGGAGGCGACGGTCAGGCTGCCGTCCGTCTCCCGCCCCACCATCAGACACAGGCTGTCATACACGCTCTCCATGGCCGACCGGGCGGAGGCCAGCGTGGACTGGGCGGCCAGCACATTGTCCCGGGCCTTAAGCACATCCGCCTCCGTAGCCGTCCCCGCCTGCACCCCAGCCAGGGCCAGATTATATTCCGCTTCATAGAGCTCCTGCATCTTCCCGGCGGTGTCCGCCTCCAGGCGCATAGTCTCATAGGAAATCATCAGGGACTGGGCGGCCGCTGTCAGCCGGCGCTCCGTCTGGCGCATGCTGCTGGTGCTGGCTGCCGACTGCATATTATCGTACATGCTATAATAGGTGCTGGCCGCCGACCGGTAGATCTCCTCCTCCGACGCATAATAGGCGGACTGCTCCGCGTCCCCGCTGTTCTCCGCATCCTTTTTATCCGTATACGCGCCCAGCTGACCGAATTTCAGCACCTCACTGGCATCCGCATATTCTTTAAGCGTACGGTTATAGGAGGACCACGCCTCCTCCATCGTGGGATTATAATTTCGGATCATAGCCTGCAGCTCCCCGTATTCCAGTACGTCATCCGTCAATGTCTCTGCCTGAAGCCCGTCCTCCTCATTAAGCGTCTCCCCCTCCACCGCGCCGGGCCCTCCGGATGACGCCAGGGCCGGCAGGGGAGTCCCCCAGGCCAGCAGGCCAAAGAGAATCATCACACCGGCAAGGCGCGCCGAGGAAACATTCCCTCGGGACACTCTCTGGCAGGCCCCAAATACCTCCCTTCGTTTTCGTACCGCCATCTCAATCACCTCCTACTCCGCCGCAGCCAGGCCCCGCACCGACCAGTCATACGTCTCCATATCTTCCAGAAGATCCATGGCGGCTGTCCGGACAGACAGCCGGCTTTCTGTGAGCGTATTTTCCTGGTCCTGATAGTCCTTCTGGGTAATCATCCCCGCCGCAAGCCGGGCCTGGGCAAGCTGGGTATTTTTCTCCTGGAGGCTCAGTTCCGCCTGGGCCTGCTCGTAGGCCAGCTCGGAGGCGAGCACATCCTTGTACGCGCTGGACAGAGAGGCGCCGATCTGTTTTTCATTGTTGGCAATGGTGCTCGTCAGGCTGTCTCTTGTGGTCTGGTCTTTGGCATTTTCCAGCTTCCTCCTGTTTATTTGGAGGGTATAATTATTCTCCTTCGCCTGCTCCAGATCCGCCGCTGGGTCCATCCCGTCGATGCGGCTTGTATCCACCTCAGGCAGCTCCCCGATCTCCGGGTCCGCGTCATGGCTCCATCCAAGGAGCACCTGCAGGTTCTCCTTGGAGGACTGGATATCCGCTTCCAGCTGGGTGAGCGCATTCTGGGCGGTCTGCAGGGACTCCTTGGCAGTGAGCACATCCATCTGGGTGGCTGTCCCGGCCGCATACTGAACCTGGGCCAGATCGTACGCGCTCTGCGCCGCCAGAATCTCCGCCTCCGCCGGCTCCCTGCCTGCCAGGTTTTTGTGGTATGCAATCATATAGGACTGGGCGGAGGCCGCCAGGCTTTTCTCCGCCTGCTCATAAGTCAGCAGATAAATTTTGCTGTCCTCCAGGCTCTCGTCCGCCTGCTCCATCATATTCTCCGCCTGGATTTGAAGATTTAAATCGCTCATCAGGGAGCTTGCGTCGTCATCCCCGCTCATGTCATCGTAAAAGTCCTGGGCCAGGTCATAGTACGCCCTGGACACATCATCGTTGGTGTCCCCGTAATCCTCCCGAAACTTGATATAGGTGTAATAATTATTCTGAACCGTGGCATTGTACTCATGTACCAGCTCCTCCAGCTCCCCATATTCAATAATATTGTCCTCCAGGGAGGCCCATTCCTCCTCGGATCTTGCGAATTTGGGACTGGCAGCCAGAACCCCTTTGGGGCTTATAAGCCCGAAAGTCAGTCCCAGCAGAATCGGATAATACAGCCGTCTCCGCCTCATGGCCCATCACTCTCCCTTTCTCTTCTTATTTTTCAAACGCTCCTTTGCCTTTCCGGCCAGCCGGACAAGTCCCCGAAGTCCGCCCTTTTCTCTCCGCTCCCGATGTCTTTTCAGCTTTTCCTCATCACTCTTCTGGCTCATCACCTTGTAGTACACCGGCAGCATCAGAAGGGCCAGGATGGTGGAGGCCGTCAGGCCGCCGATATTCACCAGGGCCAGGCCCTGAGTCATGGCCCCGGAATTTCCCCACGCAAAGGCCATGGGAATCATGGACAAAATGGTCGTGGATGTGGTCATAAAAATGGGTTTCATACGGGTAGCCCCCGCCTCAACCAGAGCAGTCTCCAAATCCATCTCGCCGCGGTAGAGATTGACGGTGTCTACATAGAGAATACCCGCGTTTACTACCGTTCCGATCAGCATCAAAAATCCGATTAAAGCCACCATGCTGATCTTGGAATCCGCCAGCCACAATAGGCCAAAGGAACCAATCAGGCTGAAGGGAATGGTGGTCATAACCATCAGGGAGTATTTCGGCGACTCAAACTGAGCGGCCATGACCACAAAAATCAGAAATACGGCGATGGCGATAGCCCCGAACAAGGCAGAGAACTCCTCGTTCATGGACTGATCCCTGGCATTTAGGCCTATGGAGACCGTGCTGGTCAGATTGGGCTCCACCACCTCCTGCCGGATCTGGCCGGAGGTCTCCTCCGTGGCAAGCTCCGTATACTCAGCGGTGATCGTCACCCTATATTCTTTGTCTTCCCGTGAAATATCCGCCGGGCTGTCCACAAACTGCACATCCGCCAAATCCGTCAGGGCAACAAAACCGCCTTCCGGCGTATCCAAAACCACATTTTCCACCTGGTCGATGGTTTCATACTCCCCGTCCGCGTACTCCACGCGGACCGTCATATCCTCCCCATCCACCTTAATCTCCGTGGCCTCGATGCCGCTGATCATCTGATTCACCGCAGAGCCGATCTGGGAGGCGGTGAGCCCGGCCGCCTGGGCTTTTAATGCATCCACCCGTATCTCCACCACCGGAGCCGCATTCTCCAGATCTGAATGAACCTCTGTCACGTCGTCCCGGGCCTTCAGCTCCTCCACGATGGTGTCGGAAATCTGCTCCACCTCGTCATAGTCCGCTCCTTTTAATATCACCTCGTAGCTCTCGCCGAAGGAGCTCATCATGCTCATGGAAGAGCTGGCCTCCACCGTGATGGAGCAGTTCTCAATATCCGACAGCTCCTGCTGCCACAGCTCGGCCACGTCCGCGGTCTCCATATCCCGGTCATCCTTCAGATAGGCGCTTATGCTGGCCGAGGAGTTCATGCCTCCCCCGCCGTATGTGGTCATATAGGAGTCCAGGTTGGAATCCTGGGAAATCACCGCCTCGATAGCCAGCAGAACCTCATCTACCTTTTTCGTCTCAAGGCCCGGCCGCGTCTCCACACTGATCCGGATTTCTCCCTGGTCATCTGAAGCCATGAGCTCCGTATCCAACTGGCCTGCCAGCACAAACGACAGGAACAGAAGACCCAGAGAAATCCCCATAACCGTCTTAGGACGCTTCAAAATGGACCGCATCCACACGCGGTAAGCATCCTGGAGCCGGGCCACCGGCCGGGACAGGGGCGCCGTCATCTTTTCCACCGGTTTGTACATCATGTAGCACAGAGGTACAACGGTGATTGCCGACAGATAGGAGGCGGAGAGACAGAACACAATGGTAAAGCCAAGGGGCTTAAACATCTGTCCTGTCATGCCCTCCAAAAATGCCAGGGGAAGAAACACTACGCAGGTGGTCACGGTTCCGCCGATGATGGAGGAATTTACAATATCCGTCCCCTTCAGGGCATCCTGCATGTATTCAATAAATCCGCCCTTTTTCTCCGCCGTACAGCGAAAGCAGCTCTCCATGACCACAATGGAGTTGTCCACCATCATGCCCACGCCGAGGGTGAGAGCGCTCAAGGTAATGGTATTGAGGGACAGATCCATCAAATTCATGAGAATCAGCGCTGCCAGAATCGATACCGGGATGGAGCTTCCCACAATAAGGGAGGCCTTGATATCCCCGAAAAACAGCCAGATGATCGCCATAGAAATGCCGATCGCCATAATAATGGTCTCCGCCACAGACGAAAGGGATGAGAGGATAGAGTCCGCAGAATCATTGACTACCACAATATTCAGATTCTCGTCCTCCGCCATGAGCAGGTTCACCGTCTCCATGACCGCGTCCGACAGCTCTATGGCTGTGGCGCTCTGCTGCTTGGTAATGGAGACAGAAATCGTGTCATTTCCGTTATACCGGGCAATGCTGTCGCTGGAATCGCTGGTCGTGTACACATTCGCCACGTCCTCCAGATACACCGTGCTCCCGTCCGCGGTAGAAAGGGGAATCGTCTTTAAGAGCTCCACTGTGTCATAATTCATACGAGTGGACACCGAGAGCTCCTGGCTGCCCACTAAGGTGTTTCCTGCCGGGTAGGACAGGTCTGCCGCCGCCACATCCTCGGCAATGGAGGACATGCTCATCTTATACTGGCTCACCTTTTCCGGTATAAGCTCCACCTTGATATACTTCTCAGAGCCGCCCCGGATGGTCACATCCGCGGCCTCGGAGATCTTCTCAAACTCCGGAATCAGCTCATTATTTACATAGGTGTACAGATCTTCCTGGGCCTCATTGTCGATGGCCAGCGTCATATCCGGCTGGGAGTCCATGCTCATCTCCACAACCACCGGATCGTCCACATCATCGGGGAACTCCGCTGTAACCAGGTCAATCTGCTTTTTTAAATCATCATAGGCCTCGTCGATATCCGTGCCGTACTCATACTCCAGCATGACCATGGAACTGCCCTCGCTGGAAGTAGATGAAATGGAATCCAGTCCGCTTAAGGAGCTGACCCGGTCCTCGATCTCCGTGGTGATGATATCATTTACGTCCTCAGGGCTTGCGCCGCTGTAGGTGGTCATTACCATAAGCATGGGCATATCCATATCCGGACTCAGCTCCAGAGTGGCTCCAGTCACTGAGGTGTATCCAAAGACGATCAGGCACAGGATACACATGATGGTGGTGACCGGCCGCTTGAGGACGTATTTTGTTAATCCTATCATATTTCCGCCCTCCTATTCCTCCAGCAGCCGCACCTGGGCCCCGTCGTAGAGCTCCGAGCTCCAGGTGGTGACAACCATGTCCTCCGGGGTGAGCCCCGAAAGCACTTCCATCGTTGCGGAATCATAGATTCCCGTCTCGATATCCCGCTCATATACGGCTCCGTCCTGGTACACATAGACATAAGGCGCGCCGTTCTCATAATAGACAGCGTCCACCGGGATTGTCAGGGCATCCTCTGTCTCCTGGGAGGTCACGTAGATTTTCACCTCAGAGCCTGTGGGCAGATACGCATCCTCATCCACAAAAGCCTTCACCTGGTACAGCCCGGTCTCCCCGTCCGCCATAGTGCTGATCTCGTAGATGGTTCCCTCGTAGGTGTTTCCATCCTTCTCCACCTGGATGGTATCCCCCACTTCCAGATAATTCCGTATCCGCTCCGTGGTGGAAAAGGAGGCCACGCGATTTCCCTGTCCCGAAATAACACAGAGCAGATCGCTCTGGGATACCGTATCATAGGTCTCCGCGTCAAAAAGCTCCACAAGGCCGTCCATGGGTGCGGTGATCTGGCTGTACTCTGTCTGGGTTTCATATGTATACTTTGCCTGTTCATACTGAAGCTGGGCGCTGGATACGCTGTCCTGGTACTGCTCGTATTCCTGATCGGAGATTCCCCCGCTGGCATAGAGAATCTGTTGGCGCGAAAGCTCGCTTTGGGCCTGCTTCAAAGCCAAAGCCGCCTCATCCATACTGTTTTTGGCTGTCTCCACCTGCTTTGTATCGATGGTGCAGATCACCTGCCCCTGGCTCACGATATCCCCTGCCTTTACATTTACCGCTGTCACATCCCCGGATGCCTTTGGATAAATATAGACCACCTCCGAGGGCTCAATGCTCCCGATCAGGCTTGTTGTCAGGCGGATATCACCCGTAACCGGATACTCCGCCTCCATCACAGGCAGGGACACCGCCTGGGCAAACTGCTCCTGCTTAAAAATTCTGGAGAGCACCAGAACCGCCAACACGGCACAGGCCGCCGCTCCCGCTATCTTCGTCTTATTCATGCCGTCCTCCTCAGCCTAATTTTACTTTCTTCCCGCACAGTGCGGATTTGATATGCGCCAGTTGTTCCCGGAACCGCGCTTCTTCTTCTGCAGCCTCCTCCCCGGTCAGAAGAAAATCCTGGACACAGAGCGCAATGGACGCCTGACACATATTCAGGAGAGACGCGAACTCCTTTTCGTCCAATCGTTTGAGCTCCCCGTTCTTACAGCTTAGATACATTGGTTTTTCGTAAATCTGCGCAGCCTCCCGAAAGGCCTCCCATCTGCCCGCCTTTATACAGTTCTTCCACTTTCCCGGAAAATAGAGCAGACGGTACAGGGCATTTGCGCGGCACATGGCGATCTGAAACTCCAGGCTCTGCTCCAGCATGTTCCAGATATCGCCGCCATTTTCACTTAAATACCGCCGATTGGCCTCCCGGATGCTCCTTCCGGCCTGTACCAGAGAATAGGAGAAAATATCCTCCCGGTCGACGAAATACGTGTAGAGGCTGGCCCTGGACACTGAAGCATTTCTGGCAATCCGCGTCATGCTGAGCTTATTTGTATAGGAAGCCCGCACCTCTTCCGCCACGGCTTCCATAATTTTCTGCTTTTTTCTCTCGGACAACTGCTCAAATCTTTCTGTGGGCATACTGCTGTTTCCTCCTTTCAGATGTTTGGCCTATCATAGCACCCCAAAATGAAGCCGTCCTAAAGCAAAAATGAACCCCAGATGAAATCACAAAATGTTCATAATCTGTACTCTGTCTATTTCATCTAACGTTCATTTTCTTTGTGTATAATGAGATTATCAGCAAACCGCCGGAAAGGAGAACTGCTATGCTCATACTTCAAATATTGATCGTGGAGGACGATTCGAAGCTGTCCGATCTCTACAGTATTGTCCTGAATAAAGAGGGATATAAGACCGTGTGCGCCGGGGACGGCCAGGAGGCCTGGGAAGTCTTAGAAAAAGAGCATATTGATTTAATTATAACGGATATCATGATGCCTGTGATGGATGGATATGAATTTGTAAAATCCGTGCGCCAGTCCAATCCCCTGATCCCCATCCTGATGATCACAGCCAGGGAGGACTTTGCTTCCAAAAACAGGGGATTTCTTCTGGGAACTGACGACTATATGATAAAGCCTATTGACATGAATGAGATGGTCCTTCGGGTAAAAGCCCTCCTGCGCCGGGCAAACATAAACCAGGAGCACCGCCTGTCTGTGGGCGGGACGCTTTTGGACTACGATGCCATGACGGTTTCCCGAGAGGGGGACACCCAGATGCTTCCCCAGAAGGAATTTCTTCTTCTCTATAAGCTTCTCTCCTACCCGGGCAAAATCTTTACCCGCTTACAGCTCATGGATGAGATATGGGGCAGGGACAGCACCTCCGCAGCCCAGACTGTGGATGTACATATCAACCGTCTCCGCCGTCATTTTGAAGGAAACCCTGATTTTTCCATTCTCACGGTGCGGGGCCTGGGATATAAGGCGGTGATTCGATGAAGTGGGATTTTAAGCTGTGGCTCTCTTTTGCGCTGAAGGCCATCATCGTTAATGTCCTCACCTTCGCCGTATTGGTTCCGCCTATCGTTATCACGCTGCTGAGGACAGTGGGCTCCTTTGATCCCTACCGCTTTGAGCCGCAGTTCTGGATTCCCTTCTTCACCTTCATTGTGGCAGGACTCCTGACCTCTGCGTTGCTCACCCTCTGGGTATACCGCCGGCTGTTTGCCCCCATCGAGGGCTTGAGCCAGGCCTTAGAAACTGTGGCCTCCGGCAATTTTTCGGTCCAGCTCCCCGAGAATTACCGGGCCGCTCCCATCTGCCGAATGAACCGGAATTTCAACAAGATGGTCCGGGAACTGAATTCCATCAAAGTGCTCCAGTCGGATTTCATCCAAGATGTGTCCCACGAGCTCAAGACCCCCCTGGCCGCCATCGAGGGCTATGCCCTCCTTCTGGATCAGGATGAGCTGCCTGCGCAATCCAGGGAATATGTCCGAAAAATCGCCGAGAGCTCCCGGCAGCTCTCCCGCATGACGGGAAATATACTGAAGCTCTCCCGGCTGGAAAAACAGGAAATCGTGGCCGACAAGGAAGTATTCCCCTTAGACGAGCAGCTCCGGGAAGCCTTCCTGGCACTGGAACCTCTCTGGGCAAAAAAGAATCTGGACATAGAAATAGACCTGCCCGTCCTGGAATACTTTGGAAACCGGGAACTCCTCTGGCAGGTCTGGACAAATATTCTTGGAAACGCTATAAAATTCACCCCTGAAAAGGGGCAGATTTCCCTGTCAGCCAGGGAGACGGCTGACAGCATTCTTGTGATTATAAAAGATACAGGAATCGGGATGACCGGTGAGGTCAGAGCCCATATATTTGAAAAGTTCTACCAGGGCGAGCCCAGCCGCAGCGGGGAAGGCAGCGGCCTGGGCCTGGCCCTGGCAAAGAAAATCGTAGAACTCTCCGGCGGAAGCATCCGGGCAGAAAGCTGCCCGGGAGAAGGTTCCGCCTTTTTTGTGACGCTTCCGCAGGGGAGAGGGGATTAAAAAGCTGAGCTACCGGCTAATGTTCTAAACAGTTTGGAAACACCCCGTTAATTGTCCTCTTTCGCCAAATATTTTTTCAAAGTTCTCCGTACTGCCCCCTTGCCGGAAATCTCTTGGGAAAACATTCCCTCTATGCGTTTTCCAATTCCGGCTTGGTATAAGTCTACTCCAAAAAGCTGTTCATTTGACAAAATTTCATGGAGCTGCCGTGTTAAACTTTGAGGCTTTCCAAATACAACTCCCGAAAGTTTTTCCTGTAATTGCTCAAGCATAGGATCCGACGCCAGTTCAATTGACTCTCCCTGATCGTCTATCCCTAAAAGGTATCTCAGCCACCCCGCTATCGCCAAAGGAATTCCTATAAGCGCTTTCGCACTCCCATCCTTCTTCACATATGCCTTAATGGTTTCACCAAAACGGATTCGCAGCATCTGAGAAATGTCCACAGATAAACGCTGAGGTGTATCCCTTAAATATGGATTAGGAAACCGTTCCTCCAGCACCTCGTCCAAAAATTTTTTAGGTGAAAAAATTCCGGGATCCGGTGCCACAGGTAACCCTTCCCTGTATCCTACCTGTCGGGCCAATGCAAGCATCTCAGGATCACACATCTCATCTGAAAAACTCTCATATCCTAGAACACATCCATAAGGTCCCAAGGCGCTGTGAATAGGATTTAGACAAGCCGTCACCTTCATTCTCTCTGCTTGACTGACCGTTTCTCTGTCCGTCATATATACTCCTGCTTTTTCCAGAGGCGGTCTCCCGTTAGGAAAGTGATCCTCCACTACCAGATACTGTGGTCTTTCCGCGTTGACAAAAGGAGCAATATAGGTCTGTTTTGAGGTAATAATTGGATCTGTTCCCAAAATTCCTTTTTTATGCAGGCTTACAGCAACTGTTTCACTGGGACGCGGCGTAATTTTATCAATCATAGTCCACGGGAATGAAATCTTTTCCTCATCACTTACATAGGCAATAAAGCCTTTATCCACATATTCTCTCTTCTCCCATTCTTCCGCAATTGTTAAAACAGCATTCCTCAGCACACTTCCATTTTGAGAACAATTATCCATCGATACAAGAGCCAAAGGTGCCTGGCCGGCAAGATATCTTTCCCAAAGCATAGCAGTGATCACTGCCATAGCGCTTACAGCTTCATCTGGTCCATTATTTATCTCCTTCTGTACAGAATCAAGATAGCTTCCTTCCGTCTGTTTTAAAGCATATCCCTTTTCCGTAATAGTAAAAGATACTATTTGAAGCCCGTTACCTCGAAATATTTCTTTTAATCGAGTCCAATCTCTTTCATATGTACACCGCGCTTTCACCGTCTCGGAAAATGCCCCTAGTACTCGACACTCCTCAGATCCATCTCCCCTGAGGATCACGCTCAGAGTCAAATTATCAAAAGGAAAAAATATTTTATCTATTATCTCATAATCATACGGCTCCACACATGTGATTCCTCGGTCCATCTGTCCTGCAGCCAAAAGCTGATCAACAATTCCCCCAATAAATATTCGAAAAATATTTCCAATTCCCATGTGTACCCAGACTGGTTTTTCTTTTGCTTTTTGGGACACCTCCTCCACATCATACTGCGGAAGCGCAATGCCCACCCGTTCCCACTGCTCACTATATTTTAGCCCATCTAGTGATAATCGCATCTTTTTCCCCTTTTCCGTATTTCTTGTATTTTATCCGGACACAACAAGAATATCTTTATTCTCCGCCAAGCGATAGATCAAACCGCTTTTCTCATATTTAGCCGGAAAAAATAAATCCAGTTCAATTTTTGTTTCTTCTTTCTCTTTATTTTTTGTAACCTTCACTCCAACTTCCCGAATTTTATCCTTCTTAAACTGCTCCCGCAATTCTATTATGATTTTATTATAATCGCTTGTTGTTACTTTGAGATAGCTTCGGTAAGGCTCTGCCGTGAGAAAAGAGGTCTTGTGCAGAAGAATCTGCGTAAATAATACTAGAATTCCAGAGCAAATACCAATGAAATACGCCCCGGCACCTATTGCCATTCCTACACCCGCAGTGGTCCAAATTCCTGCCGCAGTGGTAAGTCCACTGACCGCATTATTTCTCACAAAAATCATTCCTGCTCCCAGAAATCCCACGCCAGACACAATTTGGGCTGCTACACGGGATGCGTCATAATCAGCAATATCCTTAAATCCGTATTTAGATATTACCATCATAAGAGCAGCTCCCAGGCAGACAATAGCGTGTGTTCGCATTCCCGCACTCTTTTCTCGATTTTTTCGCTCATACCCAATCAAATACCCGATACAAGCCGCAAGGACAATGCGCAACATCAGTTCCCCTTGATAAAAAAAATTATAATGATTTATTATCTCTACAATATTCATTGCCTCACCTACCTAGTAATTTTCCCATCTCACCAAGTGATTCATATACTGCATCCGGCTTTACCTCCCCATGCCAGGCTTCATCCCAACTGGTTTCACCGGTTAATACCAAAAATCCCCTAGCGCCATTTTTTACCCCCGCCGCAATATCTGTATACAGCCGGTCTCCCACAAAAGCGATGCGGCTTCTCTCCGCCCCAGTCAATCGCAAAATCATCTCCACGGTTTCCGGAAAGGGCTTTCCCAAAAATCGAGGCTGCACACCTGTAGAAAGGGATATAGCCGCACATATAGCTCCACAGTCCGGAAGCATTCCTTGCTCTGTAGGACAGTTAATATCCAGGTGTGTTGCCAGAAATACCGCTCCTTGACGAATAAACGCGCAGGCTCTTTCCAGTTTCTCATAGGTCAGAGATACATCAAAAGAGACTACCACAACATCTGGTGCTGTTTGAACAAGTTGTATTCCCTTTTCCGCAAAATCTTTCTCCAAAGATTTTGTTCCGACCAAATATACATGTGCTTTCGGATACCAGAAGTTTAAATATGCGGCAGTCACATCCCCCGATGTCATTATTTCTTCCTTCCGAATGCAGCATCCCATCCTCCGCAGCTTTTCTACATAAAGGGCCGAAGATTTCGAAGAATTATTTGTAAAAAATAAAAAGCGTCGTCCCGACTGCCTAACCGTTTCAATGAACGCAAGCGCCCCATCCAGTACCCGATTTCCCAAATAGAAGGTTCCATCCATATCAAGCACAAATAATTCCGTCTCTGCCAGCAGTCTTTTCCTATTTTCCACTCTTTTCTCCTCTTAAAAAGGCAGGAAGCACACTCCGTCTTCCCGCCCTTTTCACTCACACAAACCGCAGCTTTTATTCCTCCATCAGATCCGTAACGGCTTCAGCAAGTACATCGATTGAAGTCTGCACATCTTCGTTATCGTACATAATCGCTTGAATACATACTTGTAGATCTGTCATAATGTTTCCAACCTGCGGGACACGATGGCCCTTGTCCGATGCATACTGCAATTGGTCAAATACGGTTTTCGCAGAAGGATTTTCTGCCCACATTTCCTGATACTGTTCACTTTCCGCCATTGAATATGTATAGGGAAGATAGCCTGTTTCCATGCAGAACTTCATACCGCCGTCCGGCTCCTGCAGCACCCAGCGCATAAACTCCCAGGCCGCATCTTTATTGGGGGACGCTTCCATCATGACAACTGAGCAACCGCCTGTCGGAACAACCTGTTCTTTTCCCTTGGGCACAAATGCTGTCTGCATGTCAAAGTTAGCCGCATCCTGTACACCGATCAAATTAGCACAAGATGATAAATACATACCGCACTTTCCCTCCAGAAACATCTGCTGACAGGTAACATCGCTGTCCGTCACGGGCCCAAAATACAGCGAACCATCGTTATGCATATCCTGATAGAACTTAAATGCTTCATACATTGTACCATCATCCACACATCCTAACCCGGTCCTCTCGTCGTTGATAAACTGACCGCCCGCCTGCGCAACAATCATAAACCAATATAGTGTGTCATAAGGCATAGAAAAACCGTATCTTGTATACTCCCCATTTTCATCCTTCTGTACCAGAGCTTGGCAGACTTCATGCCATTCATCCCATGTTGTAGGGACTTCCTTCCCCACTTCTTTTAACATATCCATATTTACATACAAAATCGGCGTAGAACGACCAAAAGGAAGGGCAATCAGTTTTCCATCTATTTTGTAGTCCCAGCTGAATGCTTCCACTAGATCATCCTGCGAGATTCCTGATGCCTCCATATAAGAACTCAAGTCCGCCAGGAGCCCGTCTTCTGATGCAAAAATACTCACATGATCCGCGCCCATTTGAAGAATATCCGGATTCTCCCCTGCGGAGATGGCTGCCTGGGCCTTAGAAGCTGACTCCCAATAATCCCCTTGGTAAGTTGCTACTACTTCGATATCATCATGCGTCTCATTAAATTTTGCCACCATCTCATCGATCAGATCATTCTTGCTTCCTGACATGGAATGCCAAAATTGTATAACAGTTTTTCCCTCACTCCCTGTCTCTGCCGCCGTGGTTTCGCCTCCGTTGTTCTGCGCAGAAGATGCCGCAGTCTGTCCTGACTCTGACTGTCCTGAGCAGCCTGCCAGCATCCCTCCGGCCATAGTAGCCGCCAGCAACAATGCCATTCCTTTTTTCATCATGTGTCTTTTCCTCCTTTGCGCTTTTTATTTCGTTAATAATTATTTAATTCCTGAATACGTAAACGCCTTGATAATATACTTAGATGCAAACAAATAGACTAGCAGAATCGGGAATACAAGTATCATATTGCCTGCCATAATCACATGCCAGTTTACCATCCCTTCTACGTCTTTCAGCATAGCTACTCCCACGGTCAGCGGTCGCACCGCCGTACTGTTTGTCATGACCAGCGGCCAGAAATATTCATTCCAATTGCTGACAAAACTAAACAAAACAATTGTAGCCATGGCAGGCTTGGACATAGGAAGCATTAGACGGTATACTATCTGGAGCTCACTGGCATTATCCAGCTTAGCCGCTTCAATCAGCTCATCCGGTATCTGCATAAAATACTGCCGCAGAAGAAAAATTCCGAAAGCATTTGTCATAAATGGAATGATCTGTGGAATCAGAGTGCCCATCACATCCCACTTTGCCATCATCTGATAGATAGGAAGAAATGTGATCTGAGTAGGGGTCATAAAGGCTATCAGTACCAAACCGAATAGGATATTTTTTCCTCTAAACTCATACTTTGCAAAGCCATAGGCCGCTGGAACCATAATAATCATCTGCAGCACGATAATACAGACTATAATGATCAGTGAATTTTTTAAATATGTCGGGAACGGTCCTGCCTGCCAAGCACTCAGATAATTGATAAACTGAGGTACAGCTGGTATAAACGTGGTTGGCACTTTGATTGTCTCTTCCTGGGTCTGAAGCGAAATCGACAGCATCCACAAAAACGGAAAAATAAATATGCCAATGATACAGATTTTCAATAAAACACCTATCCCCCGGAAGATGATTTTCTTTGTCTGATACAATATACTTCCCCCTTTACTGATAGTGAACCTTTTTGCCCAAAGCCACAAAATAAATGGCTGTGAGAATTCCCACAATTACTAACAGCACTACTCCGACCGCAGCACCATAGCCGATACAGGAATTATTAAACACTTCTGTGTAAATCAAATACACAAGCGAGGTAGTAGAATTGTTCGGACCTCCCATTGTCATAACCCGGATGGTCTCAAATACCTTAAAAGAACCGATCGTACATACAATCAAAGAGAAGAAAATCTGCGGTGAAATCATAGGTAGCGTAATCTTAAAAAATGTCCGTACAGGTCCCGCATTATCCAGATCTGCAGCTTCATAAATACTGACAGGAATACTCTGGAGAGCCGCTATCAGGATTAGCGTGTAATATCCGATGCTTTTCCAAGTGGACACGAGAATTACTGACATCAATGACGTGTCAGAGCTTTGAAGCCACTTTAATTTGGGCAGTCCTACCGCATCCAAAAATACATTCAGCAGCCCATAGTTAGGCTCCATCATCCATAGCCAGATCAGCGCAACGGATACCATTGAAACCACATGAGGTGTAAAGACTGCTATTTGTACAAGAGAATTCATTTTTGTCTGCCTGCGTCCCAGCCATACAGACAACAATAAGGCGATGCACAAAATAATTACTACATTAAAAAATGTATAAATTGCCGTATTTACTAATGCTTTCTCAAAAGCTGCCTTAGCAAACACTTTCTCAAAATTTCTCAGCCCCACAAATTTTGTCTTAGCCGAGTTAAGCATGTTCGTATCATAAAAGCTGAGCAATACCAGCTTGATGATTGGGTACAAGGTAAAAAGAAATATTCCTACCATAGCCGGAGCAATGAGAATATATGGTACTACTGAATTTTTCTTACGACTCATTTTCCTCCGCCCCTTTCAAAAAACAGACACAACGCTCATATTCCTCCTGTCCGGGTCGTATCCTTATTCCGTCTTTATCAAAGAAATAGAGAAATTTATTTTCCACATTGAGGTAAACTGACTGTTCTTC
>CALWBS010000188.1 GCA_944376135.1 uncultured Enterocloster sp. | reverse complement strand
GATCATTTCCTGTAATGTCATGTTCCTTCATCCTCCTATTTGAAAATTTTTGTCTCTTTCAGCTTTGCTATCAGTCCGTTAAAATCATCCTGTGTGGGAGCCGCGGACAAATCCGCCGGCGCCGTCACCTGTACAAACTCGGTGCCTCCCTGTCCTCCCTCATAGTTTTCCGCAATAAAAGAACAGATGGCTTCCAGATTATCCGGCAAACCATCTGTTTCCTGGCCGGTCAGCGCCGCCGCCACTTTTTTCATTTCTTTTTCCAGGCTCAAATCCTCTCACCCCCTTTCGGAATGGAAAAGAACGCCCCTCGCTTGGAAGGACGTTCTGAATTATTTGTTATGCAATTTTTAATTTTGCTATCGCTTCTTCCACTTCTCTTTTTGTCCAATGAGTGGCTTCTCGAATAAATTCTAAAAGATATGGCTTTTTTCTTAGCTCTCTTTCTATCTCCTGACGTGTTAAATATTCCTGGTGTTCCTTATCTCTTTTTGCATTATAATCGCTCCATCTACAAAACGCATATGTCATTCCATATATCGTTTTGAGTTCATCAGAAAACAGATAGTCAGCCCCAACGCCATACAATCGCGCCAGGCCAAGCGCTTCCGAAGCGAAAATCTCTATCTCTCCTCTAAGTTTTCCCCATATTTCTGGATCGTTTTCTTCCCTTATTCCTAACCCCATATGGTCTGCACAAGTACAAATACTGTATCCACTCTCAATTAATTCGGCAATTAAATTGGGGTATTTAAATTTTTGCAATTCATCATTGGATAGTCTCTGGTAATTCATACTTACGCCACCTCCCCATTAAAAGATATCTGTGCGTTGCAATCCTCAACTTTTTCCCGCAGAAACGTTGGAAGGTCATATGCATCTATAACCTCATGCGCATCATATATGTATTTCCTTTTCAGTGCTTTATAAGACTTGTACCTGCCTTTATCATCGTAAAGTCCAAACTCCCGCTTAATTTGATTGTAAATATCCGTATAGACCGCAGAACGAATTTTTGTATCCTTGTAGGCATTACTGCTTTTTCCGCCCATCATTTCAACGCCTTTGCGCTTTACATGATTGCAAATCTCATCTGCCTCGGAACCGTAAAGAGGAATATCAAACTCTAGCTTGTCCATACGCGTTTCAATCCGCTGGATTTTCTTATCATGCATGATGATAGCTTGAAGTTCTACAGACAAGTCGGAAAGGTCAGGGAAGTTGTCCTGCTTCTCTTTGTATTTCTTTTCCACCTGGATGAAGTACCGGCGTACCTGCTTGCCTTTCTCGTTGCGTTCCAGCATTGCCATTTCCTTGGCGGTATCAAGCTTAATGAGGTACTCCTGCTTCGGTCTGCCTCCTGTGGGTTTTTCACAATTTTGCGAAAAACTCTGATAGTCCTCGTTTTCAACTCCATCGCATTCTGTGAGACGGCTTTTAATCCAATCTGCATACTGTCGTTTGCTTCCAAGACACTCATATAATTCTGAACCATAAACCACTTTCTCGCCGGTGTTGGTTATATATACGGGTACTAACTCTTTTTCGATTACCTTTAAATTTGGCATAAGCAAAAACTCCTTTCGAAATTCATCTTGAAAGAAGTTTCCCAAAATGATATGATAGATTTATCAGTTGGGAAACCTCTGGTGTAAAACAACCGTGTGTGCTTGGTAGGTGCGACGGTTGTTTTTATTTCTTTAGTTTCTGATAGACCTCATCTATTCCCATTCTCAATACATCTGATTCTGATAAGCCCAATATTTTACAGCAATATTCCAGCTTTTCAACATCGTCTTTCGACATTCTCGCACGCTTCACGATAGTTTTTGGGTTGTCTGTCGGTCTGCCCATCTTCTTTTTTTCTACTGAAATCACCTCTTGACTCTTGCCATTCCCCCAAATATATGCTACATTTTATTTGGGTGCTGGCGGCGGCAAGTACCGCCAGCTTTTTCTTTGGGGCTCTGCTTATTTATTAAGCAGGGCTTTTACTTTTTCTCTTGCTTCCTCAATGTCCTTACATTCATTGAGAATTTCAAGAATCTTTCGCGTTTGATTTTCTTCCGCGACTTCTTTAAGCAGTTCGCCTACATTCATTTCCTCGTCCATTCTCTTCTCCTTTCCGGCTCCTTGCCTGCCTTACTCATCAAGTTTTCCTTGATTGTGATTATAGTATAATTTATGTAGCTACAAAAGTCAAGAGGTTTTTCAAATTTTTTCACGCCTACCTCGCGAAATCAAAAAAAGCCCAGCCTTTCGCTGAACCTTAACCGCACTTGGGGGAGGCCGGGAGCATACCCCGGCAGGACTTCTCCCCTGCGTTCAATCCATACCACTTATTTTCCCGCCTTTATCCCAGCTTTACCCGATTCTCATTCACCTGTACCATAGCTTCCCATGCAGAAAGTTCTGGATACACATCTTCCATGCTGCGCCCAACCCCAACCGTTGGATCCGCCGGCACAGATACAATGCTGATCTCCAGCGGCGTCCACTTTTTTGCTATATAGCAAGGCCCTGTAAACCGCCCATCGGATGATGTCTTTCCCGCAGCCACTTCCTCCCAGGCGTCCACGCTGTATCCTACCGATACGCCTTTGAGAGTTCCTCCCGCTACCTTTTTGCGGATTGTCTCCGCTTCCTCATCATCGTCAAACACGATGACAGCCTTTCCTCTCCCCGCATCATTCCAGGCTCTTTCAATTTTTCCCAACACTTTGTTGGTATTATGGTTAAACAGCACCACCCCAATGGACTGCAGGCGGCTCAAATCCATACAGTCTCCCGAATGATCCAGAATTTCTACCCCATACCACCGGGTATAGGGTTCCTCAGATGAGAAAGAAAGTTCGAATTTCCTCCCGCTGTCCTCCACTGCCCGTATTCCGGCTTCCATAAAGCGCACAGGCCGAAAATCATTTTCTCCCTGGGGATTTTGCCGCATCGGCCGCTCCCTGGCGCCTGCATTGCCCGCAGTCTGCTTATTCTTCCTCATTATTTGTTCCATCCCCTTTATCCTCCTTTATTTCCGTGTTGGCCACCGACCCTTGGAGCATAGCCATAAGATCAATCCCTTTTTTCTGGGCATATTCCTGGGCTTCCGCCATCTCATTGACTACTGTTTTCCAGTCCCGGCCATTTTCCGCGCAGATCTGCTGAAAAGTTTTCTGTCCCGTCTTTAGGGCTATCCCGTTTGCATTCGCCTCTTTGTAAGGATCAATCCATCGCTTGGGAATCGTCACCCATTCATGGGACAAATACGTTTCTTTTCTTTCCCAAAAATCCGGCGCGGAAATAAGCCCTTTCAGCCAGCAGGATATGACAAAAGATTCGTACACTTCGTCCAACACTCGCTCTGTCAGGAGCTCCCGTTCCTCATCGTAGGTCAGGTCGTCCTCAATCATGGACTGCCTGGCCGATGAATAATTGGTATCGGACATGTCCCGCGATACCGCCTCATAAGAGAGCCCGTTGGCCGACGACACCATGCGCTGCTGGGTCTTGATAAAGGCCGCGGCATCCGTCCCCTGCCCGGCAGGATTCAGCATCTGAGCCTCATCACCCATCTGCATTTCCATAATCATCCCCGGCACAATCCGTTTTCCTTCGTAGCTGACCTCCCCATCCATCCGCCGTACAGGCTTTCCAGGGATGTTCGATGGATTTGTCCGCTTGATGAACACAGCCAGACATGCCGCTATCTTCTCTTTGATTCCCACCGCCGTCATAAACTCATTCATGTCCTTGACGCGGGTCATAGTGGCGCTCATATCAGAAGTTTCCCGAATCTGGGAAGGTCGTTTTTTGGAAAAATAAAAAATCACATCTCCCGCTTTAATATAAACCGGCTCCATCTGGGTATACCCGTCAATGGAATACTGCCGGATCCAATAGCCTTCCGGGCGGTTAAACCGGTTATATTCAATCCCGCCAACCACCTTGTTTTCTTTATTTTTCGGCTGAATCTGTGTAAGATCCAGCTCATCCACCTCCAGCACCTGGAGCTGCAGGGGAAGCATCCCTTGGTTTGTATAGCGCTTTACAAGCAGCACACCCCCATCCATGATCTTCCGCTGGATGCACATCCGCACAATCTGCGGAAAGGACTGCTGGCCAGTCACATCACAGTTGCGCCCCTTGCACCATTGCTCCCAAAGCCTCCCCAGGCTCTGATCCAGCTCCTGATCTCCCGTCGTGATGCGCACCTTTAATCCGGCGCCTATAACATTGCGGCGAAATGCCCTGACTACGGAGTTCATTACATCGGAATTGCGCTCCAGATCCCGGGCCCGGGCCCGGATCGTATCCCGCTCGTAACGGTCCGTCATTTCCGCGGACATATTTAAGGTATTCCACCGGCTCTGAAGCCTACCGCTGTCAGCCGCATCATAATTTCCCCGGTACGCCTCATACCGTATCCGCCAGTCTGCCCGCTCGGCCCCCGCTTTGGGACTGACCGCCCCAATCAGCCGGTCAAGTAAATTCAGTTTCATGGCTACCTCCTGTTATCCGGCCCAAAATCCGCAGCATAGGCCCCGGCCAGAAGGCCGCTGCCGCTTCCCTGGATCTGCGCCTCAATCCGGTCCCGCTCCGCAATCAGCGTGTCCAGATCTGCCCGGGTCAGAGACCGGGTTCCAATCTTATAGGACTGCCCGCCTGCAAGAATTTTATAGATTGCCTTGTTCAGCTCATAAAGCTGATCTGCCGGGCTTCCATATGGCATTTCTTTCTTATCTGGCATCTTCACATCCACCCTCCCAGTTCATTTGCATTTATCCATTGTTCCTCCGGTGCTATTGGCTCCGGCTTTCGCTTTGGCGGCTCATACCTTTCCAGATGCCAGGTGCGGGCACCCCGGATATCGGCCGCGGCCATCGCGTACACCTCCGCATCCAGGTAATGGTTAGCCCCATGGCTGTTTTTAAGCACCCACTTCTGAACCACGCTGCCATTTGCCTGCCGTTCATTCACTTTATGTTCCGCCGTTACCTGGTCTGCGTACTCATCATCGATGCCATGAAATACCATCCATGCTCCTGTGCCGTTTTTCCGGCGCATCCGGGCCGCAATTCGGTCTTTATACTTGGCTGTGTCCACAATCACCAGGTTAATTCCGCATGCCCTTGAGCCTGCCTTATTGATCACACTGTATTTATAATCGGATTCCAGCTTTTTGCTGGCGCCTTTGCTGGGCAAGGTATAGTCCGAAGTATCCGCGCAGAAATTATAGACCATGTCCGTCTGGTCTCCCGAATCCACCAGCACCAATGAAGGGGTGAGCTTTGTCCCGTCCCGCTTTTCATAATTTAGATTCATAATCGCGTCCGTTTTCCAAAGGTCGATCTCCTGTCCCCTGGCAATTAACTGACTGGTCCAGTGTTCACCCCAGGCCCGGATTACCCAGTACACACAGGTTTCCTGCACATCAATCCCGCCCGTAAGCTCGATGGCCCAGTCCGGAACCTCAAATTCCTCATACTCCGTCTGCCTCTCTTTTACCAGCTCTGCGGTAGTTTTCAGCTTCGTGTCCTCCCAGGGCTCCGCCAGCCAGCTGTTGGCAAAGTTCTGGAGCATTTCCGGATCATCTTTGGATTTTAAAAATTCCTCCGCCGCATCCGCCCAGGTGACAAACACGCTGTACAGGGAATTAATGCGAAACCCAATGGTTTTAGGTTCCCCGATTCCCCGTTTTTTTACCGCACGCCATTCTCCCGCCCGGAGCATCCTTGGTTTATCCCTGTCTTCAATCACGCAGCCACATTCCGGGCAAATATAAGCAGATGTCCTGGCCCGCTCATAGGGAGACATCTGCTTTTCTTCATCATCACAAAATTTTATCTGCTTAAACTCCAGCCGGATCTTTTCCCCGCAATGGGGGCAGGGGACAAAATATTCCCTTACCTCATCCGCGCCGTCGTGGAGCTGCCATATATAATTGG
>CALWBS010000187.1 GCA_944376135.1 uncultured Enterocloster sp. | reverse complement strand
CCCCGGATATGAGGGATGCTTTCTCCCGGGAAATAGAGCGGAGCACCCCGTTCACAAAGCCCTTTAAACCGCCGAAGCGGCGCTTGAGGGCCAGCTTCACGGCCTCATTGCACACAGCGGAGTCCGGCACCCGGTCCATATAAAGAATCTGGTATGTGCTCATGCGCAGGAGGGTGCGGATTAGAGTTTTCATCTTTTTCAGCTTCACGCTGGAATGGGTTTCAATCGCAAAATCAATGCGGATAAGGTAATCCAGCGTCCCTTCAGCGGCCCGGGTGATAAAGGCTCGGTCCGCTTTATCCAGGTATTGGTATTTATAGAGGGCCTGGCCCAGTACCTGATGGATGAACGCGCCCTTTTCCAGGACCTCCAGCAGAATATCCAGGACAATCTCCCGGTTTTCCAGGCCTCTGTCCACTGTCTTTGCCATCCGTTCCTCCTAGTCGTCTCTCCGATGCCCGAACAGAATCAGGAGCCGCAGAAGCTGCAGAATGGAGGCAGCCGCAGCCGCTACATAAGTCAAAGCCGCCGCATTCAGCACGCTCCTTGTCTGGCCCACTTCCTGGCCCTGGAGAATGCCGATAGAATCCAAAAGGCGCACTGCCCGGTGGGATGCATTGTACTCCACCGGAAGGGTCACAAGCTGAAAGAGCACCGCCAGAGAAAACAGGAGGATTCCCAAGCTCACCAGGCTGGAGCCTCCCATGAGAATGCCGATGATGATGAGCGGCCAGGACAGCTGCGCGCCGAAGTTCGCCACCGGCACCAGCGCAGAGCGGAACTTAAGAGGCGCATATCCTTGGGCATCCTGCATGGCGTGGCCGCACTCGTGAGCCGCCACGCCGATAGCTGCAATGGAGGTGGAGCCGTACACGGAATCCGAAAGGTTTACCGTCTTGGTTCTGGGATCATAGTGGTCCGTCAGGTTTCCGTGCACCCGCCGGATGGTCACATCGTAGATTCCCTGGGACCGGAGCAGCTGTCTGGCCGCCTCCTCCCCTGTCATGCCGCAGCGGCTGCGCACGCCCGCATATCTCTGGTAGGTGGAGCGCAGCTTTGCCGATGCTCCGAGAGAAATGATCACGCCTATGAGAATCAGCACATAGGTGGGATCAAACATATAATACATGGGATAATACATACTTACTCACTCGCTTTCTTTATGAACGGCCCTGTCTTTTCGCAAAGACATCGCCGGCTTTTATGGGACAGCCTCTTAAGAATGCCGCGGCATCCATCCGCTTCTTTCCCTCCAGCTGGAGCTCCTTAATCCGCAAAGTTCCGCTGCCGGTACGCACCAGAAGTTCGTCCTTATCTGCTTTCAGGACCTGACCGGGAAGATAATCCGGCCCGCCTGGTGCCGGCTCGGCGTCCGGCAGGACCTGGCCGCTCCATATCTTGATGGTCTTTCCGTTCCAGCCTGTGTAAGCGCTGGGCCAGGGATTCAAGCCCCGAATCAGCCGTTCGATCTCCTGTGCCGGCCTGCTCCAGTCTATATCGCCCAGGGACTTGGTGAGCATTTTTGCATAGCAGGTGCCGCTCTCCCCCTGGGGCACCGGATGGATAGTCCCCTCCTCCAGCTTTTTTAAGGTGGACAAAATAAGAGGGCCTCCCGCCTGGCTCAATTTGTCGTGCAGGCTCCCTCCGGTCTCATCCGCTGCAATGGGGATCACTACCCTCTCCAGCATGTCCCCTGTGTCGAGTCCCTCGTTCATCTGCATGGTTGTGATGCCGGTCTCCTTCTCCCCGCTAAGAATCGCCCACTGGATGGGGGCGGCTCCCCGGTACTTTGGAAGAAGGGAGGCATGGATATTCACACAGCCAAAGGGCGGCAGCTCCAAAATTTCCTTTGTGAGAATCTGCCCGAAAGCCGCAACCACGATGACCTGGGGCGCCAGTTCGCGCAGAACCCGGACGAACGCTTCCTCCCGCACCTTCACCGGCTGATACACCGATATGCCGTGCTCCACAGCCCAGGCCTTCACCGGTGTCATCTGCACCGCCTTTCCCCGGCCCTTCTGCTTGTCCGGCTGGGTCACCACCGCCGCGATCTCATGTCCCCCCTCGGCCAGGGCCGCCAGGGCAGGCACCGCAAAATCCGGCGTTCCCATAAATACAATCCGCATGCTTATTCTTCCCCGCTCTCTTCCTTTGATTCTACATCCATCAGTTCCCCTTCTACCAGATCCACGTAGAGCTCTCCGTCCAGGTGGGCGCACTCATGGCAGATCGCCCGCGCCAAAAGCCCTTCCGCCTCCAGCTCATAGGGCTCCATCTTGGCGTTAAGGGCGCGTACCCGCACTCGCTCCGGCCGGGTTACAATGCCGGTCTTTCCCGGCACGCTAAGACATCCCTCATAGCCCGTCTGCTCTCCCTCCTGCTCCGTGATCTCCGGATTGACCAGCACATACTGATTTCCGTCCTCCACGTCGATGGTGACAATGCGCTTTAAAATTCCCACCTGGGGAGCGGCCAGCCCCACGCCGTCCGCCTGGTACATGGTCTCAAACATATCCTCCACCAGTTCTTTCAGCCGAGGGGTCATCTCCTTTACCGGCTTGCACTTTTTCGTCAATATCTCATCTCCGATTACGCGAATCTGCCGAACTGCCATTGCTTTATAATCTCCTTTTGGTTTTTACCTTATATCGTACTGGGCCAGAAACCTGTCTTTCCCCTCTTCCCGGAGAAACGCCTCCGCCCGCTTCCTGATCTGTATCAGTATATCATAGTTTTCGTGCTTTATATATAAAATTTTTCTATAAATATCATTAACTTTGTAGATGGGGGCATTTACCGGGCCGATAAAGGCGGGAGGATTTTCCTCCTCCCGTATGCGCTTTGCCAGGCGCTCTGCCGTCTGCTCCAGCATTTCCGGATGGGCGCAGGAGAGCTGAATAGTCAAAAGCCCCATGACCGGCGGATAGCCCAAAAGCCGGCGGTAGGCCATCTCCTGGCGGAAAAATTCCTCATAGTCCTGCCTGGCCGCGGCCTGAATGCTGTAGTGGTCCGGCTGGTACGTCTGAATCACCACATTCCCTGCCCTCTCTCCCCGGCCCGCCCGGCCTGCCGCCTGGGTGAGAAGGGCAAAGGTTTCCTCCCCGCAGCGGTAATCCGAGGCGTAGAGGGAGAGATCCGCAGCCAGCGCTCCCACCAGGGTCACCTTCGGAAAATCATGCCCCTTGACAATCATCTGAGTGCCGATCAAAATATCTGCTTCCCCTCTGGCAAACGCGGACAAAATCTCCTGGTGCCCCCCTTTTTTCGAGGTGGTGTCCAGGTCCATGCGCAGAATCCGGGCGCCGGGAAAGAGCCCCCCGGCCATCTCCTCAATCTTCTGGGTTCCCGTCCCAAAGGGGGCGATGTAGGGGGAACCGCAGGAGGGACAAACCTTGGGCTGGGCCGTGCTGTAGCCGCAGTAATGGCAGATCATCCGGCCGTTTTTGTGGAGGGTCAGGGTCACATCGCAGTGCGGACACTTGATCGCCTCTCCGCAGGAACGGCAGGAGACAAAATTGGCGTAGCCCCTCCGGTTGATAAAGAGCATGGTCTGCTCTCCCTTCCCAAGCCGGTCCTCTATCAGTTCTTTGAGCCTGCGGCTGAAAATCGAGCGGTTTCCCTGGGCCAGCTCCTTTCGCAGATCCACCACCTCCACCTGGGGAAGGGCCGCCGTCTTTTTGGCCCGCTCCTTTAAGGCAAACAGGCCGTATTCCCCCTTTAGAGCCCTGTTGTAGCTTTCCAGAGAGGGAGTGGCAGAGCCCAGAATCAAACTGGCGCCGGAAATCCTCGCCCGCTCCGCCGCCGCTTCCCTGGCGTCATAGCGGGGTGCCAGCTCGCTCCGATAGGAGTTCTCATGCTCCTCGTCGATGACAATGAGCCCCAGGCGGGAGAAGGGCGCAAAAAGAGCGGACCGGGGCCCTACAATGATATCAATATCCCCCGTGCGCGCCCTCTCGTACTGGTCATAGCGCTCCCCGGCGGACATCCGGGAGTTGAGTACGGAAATCCGTTCTCCGAAGCGGCGGTAAAACCGCATAACCGTCTGCCAAGTCAGGGAAATCTCCGGAATCAGGACAATAGCCTGCTTCCCCTGCCCGATGACACGGGCAATGAGTTCCATATAGACCTCTGTCTTCCCGCTCCCAGTAACCCCGTGTATTAAATAGGTACCCCTAATTCCTGCGGAAAAATCCGCCCAGATTCCCCGGACCGCCCGCTCCTGCTCCGCATTCAGGCGCAGACCGCCGTTTTTCGGTAAGGTATTTCCCTGTGCGGTGTTCTCCTGTGCCGTATTTCCTGCGGAATCGTCTCCCCCTGATGCATTTTCCATAAAAACTCCCTCGGCCAGGCGGCGCATCTCCGCCAGGGGATTGCGGTAGCGTTCCACCACCTCCACGGCAATCACTCCTGCCTCTCTTAAAGGCTCCAGCACGGAAGCCGTAAGTTTCAGCTCCTTTACCGCCCGGTCGTAGGGAATGCTCCCCTGCTCCTTGAGGGCTGTGAGAAGGCGCAGACGGGCTTTAAATCCTTTTCTCTGCGCCTCCCGGACCGCGGCCGCAAGTTCCTCTTTTCCCAAAAGGCAGCGAACGCGGCGCTTTGCGGCCTGACGCACCTTCTGCTTTACCGGAAGCACGGTCTTTAGGGCCTGATTCATAGTAGAGCCATACCGCTCCTTCATCCACCAGGCCAGCCAGATGAGCTGAGAGTCGGCTGTGACGCTCCCCTTCACAAGCCCCGCCACATCTTTGATTCGGGCTTCGTCAAACCCCGGGGTCTGTGTCAGTTCTACCACGTATCCCTTTCGGGTCTTATTTCCCGCCCCAAAGGGAATGTACACCTGGCTGCCTGCCTGGATCTTTCCCTCCAATTCGGAAGGAACCCGGTACTGAAATACCCTGTCCACGCTCTCATGGGAGATGTCGATAATAATATTGGCATACATTGGCAATTCACCTCACTGACACGGCCCGCTTCTCAAACCCCTTAAACCGGGCCAGGAATACGCCCGCCCGGAACACCCAGTCGATGAACATCCCGTACCACACACCGGGAACCCCCAGGGAGAAGACATTCACAAACAGATAGGCAAATCCAATCCGGAAGACCCACATGGAAAATACGGACGCCATCATAGTAAACCGGGCATCCAGGGCAGCCCGCAGGGCATTTGGCAGAGTAAAGGCAACCGGCCAGAAAATCATGGCCGCACAATGGGCCTGCAGCAGTACATGGGAGATCGACGCAGCCTCGGGCGAGAGGTTGTACAAACGGATCACCTGGTCGGTTCCCAAAAACATGGCCGTGCTGACCACCGCCAGAATCAGGTAATTCACTCCCAAAAGCAGCTTCGTGTAGTGCATAGCCTCTTTGGGCTTTTCCGCTCCCACACACTGTCCCACAATCGTGATGAGCCCCAGTCCAAGGGCATTTCCCGGAAGATACAGAAGGGTCACCAGGTTGCAGGCCACCGCATAGCTGGCGATGGAGGCAGTCCCCAGGGAGGAGACCAGGCTCTGAAGAAAAATTTTCCCAAACTGAAACATCCCGTTCTCCAGTCCCCCAGGAATTCCCACCGAGAGAATGGTGCGGATCATTTTGGGATGGGGTCTTAGCGCCTTCATGCCGGAAATCCGCACCTCATTATGCCGGTTCTGCACCAGCACCAAAATCAGTATGGCCGCGGTCATGCGGCTCACCAGGGTGGGATATGCCACCCCGGCCACTCCCATTTTCAGGCCGAACACACAGATGGCATTTCCCGCTATATTGATCCCATTCATAATCAGGGAGGTGAACATGGACACCTTGGAGTTGCCCATGGAGCGGAAAAGAGCGGCACAGGCATTGTATAGCCCGATAAAGGGATAGGACATGGCGGTGATCCAGAAATATGTCTGGGCATTGTCCATGACCTCCGCATCCACATGGCCGAAAATGGCCGCGAGCAGATGGCGGTTCCCCGCCAGGGCAACAATCGTGACGCCCGCAGAAATCGTCAGGGTGACGAGCACGAGCTGCCCAGCCGCTGTGCCCGCGCTGCGCACCTGGCGTTTTCCCAGATATTGGGAGCAGACCACCGCGCCTCCCGTGGCCATGGCCCCCATGATCTGGATGATGAGCACGCTGATGGAGTCCACCAGGGAGACGCCGGAAACTGCGGCCTCCCCCACGGCGGCCACCATCACCACATCCGCCATTCCCACTAAAACCGTGAGGATCTGCTCCACAATCAGGGGAGCCAAAAGCTTTATCAGCTGATTTCTCGTAAACATGCGCTCTATGCCTCCTCCAGACGGCAGAGTCCCTTCTCCGCCTGCAGGCAGGAGCCGAAAAACGCCCGGGCCGTCCTGACAAGATACCAGGTGTCATATACGCCCGCCGTCTCATAGGGGGAGTGCATGGCGAGCTGGGGCAGACCGATATCCACGGTGCGCACCGCCACATGGCTGTTCAGCAAATTTCCCAGGGTAGAACCGCCGGGAATATCCGAACGGTTAGTGAACGTCTGGAAGGGCACCCCGGCTCGTCCGCACAGCTCTTTAAAAACAGCGGCTGTGACCGCATCCGTGCTGTATTTCTGGCCTCCGTGATATTTAATCACAATGCCCTGGTTCATCAGCGGACGGTTCACCGGGTCCGCCTTATCCCCCTGGTTGGGGTGCACGGCGTGGGCATTGTCCGCAGAAATCATGAAGCTGGAGGAGAGCGCCCGAAGGAGCGCTTCCTCCTCCCTTCCCATACCGCTGTTTATGCGGCTCAGCACATCATTTAAAAAAGTGGAATCCGCGCCCTGCCGGGTGCAGCTGCCGACCTCCTCATTGTCAAACACCGCGTGAACCTGCACGCTGTCCGGGTGGGAGGCCGCCAAAAAACCCTTTAATGAGGCGAAGGCGCACTGCAGGTCGTCCAGCCGGGGGCTCGACACAAACTCCTCCTTCGCGCCCCAGATGGTTCCCGGCGTCCGGTTGTAGAGAAACAGGTCATGTCCCAGAATATCCCCGCAGTTCACCCCTGCGCTTTCCGCCACGATCTCCAGAAAGGTGCCCTTTCCCTCACCTCCGGCGTAGATGGGCAGCATGTCCTTCTGGGGATTGTATTTGTATCCGTCATTTACCGCCCGGTTCATGTGAATCGCCAGACTGGGAATCATGAGAAGGTCCCGGTCCACATTCACCAAGCGCGCTTCAATCCCCTTTTTGGTCCGCACCGCCACGCGGCCGGACGCGGAGAGCGGGCGGTCAAACCAGGGAGCGCACAGCATCCCGCCGTATTTTTCCACATTCAGCTTCCCGTACCAGCCTTCCGCCTCCATCTCCGGGTTTTCTTTGATTTTAAAAGAGGGGGAATCGCTGTGGCTGACCATGATGTGAAAGTTCTTAAAATTCCGCTTTCCCACCTGAAACGCGATGAGGGAGGACTGGTTGCGGGTCACAAAATACCGGCCGCCCTCCCGCAGCTGCCAGGTCTCCTCCTCGAACAGTTCCTCAAACCCGGCATCCTGCAGGCGGCGGGCCTGTGCCTTAGTAGCGTGAAAGCAGTCCGGGCTTTCCCTGATAAATTGCAGAAGCTCTTTTGCGGTCTCTCTGGCCTGTTCCTTTATCTCCATATCTGCTCGTTCTCCTTTCCCTTCCGTCTAATCAATTCGTTCCGCTTAAGCGTTCCAGCGTGTGTTTTACCGACCGGGAAAGACCCACGCTGTTAGAGCCCTTAAAAAGCACGCCGTCCCCGGCCCTTAAATTGCCGTCCAGCCAGTCGTTCACCTCGTCCAGGCTCTCGCAGTACCAAATCTGCGCAATTCCCTCCGCCTCTTTGCCGATCTCGCGCGCCAGCTCTCCGAGAAGAACCAGACAGTCCACCGGGTGGCGGGAAATGAAATCCCCCACTTCCCGGTGATATTCCGGGGCCTTCGGCCCCAGCTCCCGCATATCTGCCAGCACCGCAATCCGCCGGGTACAGCCTGCAAGGGAGCAGAGCACCTCGATGCCGGCCTTCACGGAGACCGGGCTGGCATTGTAGCTGTCATCAATGATCGGCAAACCGCCGACATGCGCAATCTGCTGCCGGCCCTTATAGCCCTCAAATTCTCCCAGCGTTTTCGCCGCCTCCTCCAGGTTTACCCCAAAGTGATCCGCCACGGCCAGGCTGGCCAGGGCATTTGAGACCATGTGGCTTCCCATCACCCGCAGGCGCACAGGAACCGGCCGGCCGGCGCACATGGCAGTGAATACCGGATATCCCTCTTCCAGGCGCAGTCCCACGCCCCTGTAATCACAATTTTCTCCCATTCCATAGTATACAATCCGCCGTCCCGGAATCTTCACCGATGCCAGGAGGGGATCATCCCCATTTAAGAACAGCACGCCGTCCTCCGGCATTCCGTCCTGAATGTGAAGCTTTTCCTCAAGAATATTCTCCTGGGAACCCAGCTGCTCAATATGGGCCACGCCGATATTGGTGATCAGGGCACAGTCCACCCGGGCCACCCGAGCGATGCGGGTCATCTCCCCCGGCTCACTTATTCCCAGCTCAATAACCCCAATCCGGGCCTCGTCGGGGATCTCAGACAAGGTGATGGGCACACCCACCTGGCTATTGCTGTTTCCCGGCGTCTTATATACCGGAAAACCGGCGCTTAAAGCGGCTGCTGCCATCTCCCGGGTCGTGGTCTTTCCCACGCTCCCCGTCACGCCCACCAGGGGGATCGTGATCCGTCCGCGCAGGTAAGAACCCAGCGCCTGGAGCGCCGTCTTCGTGTCCTCCACCGCGATCCAGGCGGCGGACAGAAAGCGGGCAGCGCTGCCAGCGCATGTACCTGCCGTCTGCTCCGCCACCGTGCGCTCCACGTCCTCTTTTGTCCGGTGGCGGCTGGTAAATACAGCCGCCGCCCCATTTTCCAAAGCCTGGCAGATAAAATCATGGGCATCCACCCGCTCGCCGATCACCGGCACAAATAAATCATTTCCCCGCATGGCCCGGGAATCCAGGCTGATATGGGTGAGCGGGCGCTTTCCCTCACCGGCAATCAGCCGTCCTCCCGCAGCCCGGGCTACCTCTTTTGCTGTCAGCTTCAGCATGGTTTTCCCTCTCTCTCCAGCGCTTTTATGGTTTCTTCGATGACCTCGCGGTCCAGAAAATGACTGCGAACCCCATTTACCTCCTGGTAATCCTCATGCCCTTTTCCGATCACGGCAATCATATCGCCGTCCTCTGCATTGCGGATGCTGTACGCGATGGCCTCCCGGCGATCCGGTATCATGATGTAGGAGCCCCCGGCTTTTTCCACGCTTCCCCGGATGTCCTCCAAAATATCCTCCACCTTCTCGTAGCGGGAATTATCCGCGGTGAGAATGCACAGATCCGCCATGCGTCCTCCGCTCTCTCCCATGGAATACCGGCGGTCCTTCGAGCGGTTTCCGCCGCAGCCAAACACGCAGACCAGACGTTTGGGCTTATACTGGCGCAGGGTGGCAAGAAGGCTCTCCATGCTCACCGCATTGTGGGCATAATCCACCAGAACCGTCATCCGGGGGGATTTATGGACAATCTCCATCCGGCCGTTGACCCGTATGTGCTCTAAGGCCCGGTTCACTGCGGACTCCTCCACCCCCAGAAGGCCTGCTATGCCGATGGCTCCCAGGGCATTTTC
>CALWBS010000186.1 GCA_944376135.1 uncultured Enterocloster sp. | reverse complement strand
CCATCCACCTCGCAAATGATATCCTGGCCGTTAATCAACCTCTCTACGCCGGGGATACTGAGGGATCCCCTCGTGCTGTCTCCATGATTGTCGGCCGGGATACCCGGGTGTTAGATGAGGCGGGCATCACCCGGGCCGCAGTGGAAACCGTGGCGGAGAATGCATCCGATGGGGTTACGGCCCCCTTTCTCTTCATGGCGTTTTTCGGCCCGGTGGGCGGAGCGCTCTATAAGGCGGTGAATACTATGGACTCCATGGTGGGCTATACCAGCAGCCGGTATCTGTATTTTGGCCGGGCGGCGGCCAGGCTGGACGATGTATTCAATTTTATTCCCGCCAGAATAAATGGGGGCCTGATGGTTCTGGCCGCGTGGATTCTGCCCGGGTTTGACGGGAAGAATGCCTGGCGCATTTTCCTGCGGGACAGAAAACGCCACGCCAGTCCCAATGCGGCTCACGGGGAGGCAGCCTGCGCCGGCGCCCTGCATCTGCGTCTGGCCGGGGATGCCTGGTATTTTGGGGAACTTCATAAAAAGCCGTTTCTGGGGGACGATGACCGGCCAGTGGAGGCGGAAGATATCCGCCGGGCATGCCGCCTGATGTTCTGTACGGAGGGGTTCTTGATGGCGATGCTGGGGGGAATTCTTGTGTGGGTAGGGATGTGAAAATAACAGACAGGAGGAGACAGAGAAGTGAAGCTGGAATACGAGCACGGAGGGGATATTTACAGTCGGCCTGTAGCGCTGGATTATTCCGCCAATATTAATCCTTTGGGGCTCCCGGGAGGGGTGAAAAAGGCTCTTTTGCAGGGCCTGGAGGAAGGCGTATTTTCCGTCTACCCGGACAGCCGCTGCGGCGGGCTGCGAAGTGCGCTGGGGGAATATTACCAGGTTCCGGCGGACTGGATTCTCTGCGGAAATGGGGCCGCGGACCTGATTTTCGGCCTGGCGGAAGCGCTTTGTCCCGGACGGGCTCTTCTGACGGCTCCCACCTTTCTGGAGTACGGGAAGGCTCTTAAGCGAGTTGGGTGCCGCATCGATTATATGTTCTTAAAGGAAGAGGCGGGATTCATGCCCGATATGGGAGAATTCTGCCGGAGGATCGAGGGAGGCGCCTATGATCTGGTGTTTTTCTGCAACCCAAACAATCCCACAGGGATTTCCGTGAGCAGGGAGGAGCTTTTGGGGGCAGCCCGGGCCTGTGAGCGGACGGGAACGTTTCTGGCGGTGGACGAATGCTTCCTGGAGTTTTTGGAGGATGGGCGGGAGCGCTCCCTGATTCCCTTTCTGGGGGAGCTGCCGGGCGTGATGGTCTTCGGCGCATTTACAAAAATGTATGCCATGGCGGGACTGCGCCTGGGGTATTGTCTGTGCAGCGAGGAGGCGCTGCTGGAAAAAATGCTCCGGCAGCGGCAGCCATGGGCGGTGTCAGGCCCTGCCCAGGCCGCGGGAGAGGCAGCCCTGCAGGAGGGGGAATACCGCAGGGCGAGCCGCAGGCTTATTGGGCGGGAGCGGGAATACCTGGCCGGCGCGCTGAGAGCGCTGGGGTTTCGGGTCTACCCTTCCCAGGCCAATTACCTGTTTTTTAAAGACGAGGGCAAACGCCCTGCGCAGTGGCTCTATGAGGCGCTTTTATCGGAAGGGATACTGATACGCAGCTGCGGCAACTATCCGGGGCTGGACGGCTCCTTTTACAGGATCTGCGTGAAGGGCAGGGAGGAAAATGAGCGATTGATTCGGGCGATCGAGCGGGTACTTCCGCTTCCGGCTCCGGAGGCGGAGGCCGGCCGGGCGCAGAACGGCCAGACCAGGAGCTGCCGGGCGTGAAATAGCCGGACAGAGAGGAGAGCAGGAAAATGGCAAAGTCAATCATGATACAGGGAACCATGTCAAATGCGGGCAAAAGTCTGCTGGCTGCCGGGCTGTGCAGGATTTTTCATCAGGCTGGCTACCGGACGGCTCCCTTTAAGTCCCAGAATATGGCCTTAAATTCCTTTATCACGGAAGACGGGCTGGAGATGGGGCGGGCCCAGGTGGTGCAGGCCGAGGCCGCGGGAACAAAGCCCCGGGTGGATATGAATCCTATTCTCTTAAAGCCTACCACGGAGGTGGGGAGTCAGGTGATTGTGGGAGGAATTCACCGGGGAAATATGAAGGCGGGAGAATATTTTGCCTATAAAAAAAGTCTCGTCCCGGAGATTTTAGCAGCCTACCGGCGTCTGGAGGCAGAATATGATGTGATTGTGATCGAGGGGGCGGGGAGTCCGGCGGAGATCAACCTGAAGGAGGGGGACATTGTAAATATGGGGCTGGCGGCCATGGTGGATGCGCCGGTTCTCCTGGCCGGGGATATTGACCGGGGCGGGGTGTTTGCTCAGCTCTACGGCACTGCGGCGCTCCTCGCGCCCGAGGAGCGGGCCAGGATCAAGGGCCTTATTATCAATAAATTCCGGGGGGACAAGGCTCTTTTGGAGCCGGGAATCCGCCAGATTGAGGACCTCTGCCGCATCCCGGTTTTGGGGGTGGTTCCCTATCTGGATGTGGACTTGGAGGACGAGGACAGTTTAAGCGGAAAGCTCTTTAATGGGCGGGTTGGAGAAGGGCCGCTTTTGGAAGGACAGTCCGCGGGCAGCAAGGAGCGGGGAATGGTGGATATCGCGGTCATCCGGTTCCCGCGCATCTCGAATTTTACGGATTTTGACGTATTTTCCCGCCTGGCGGGGGTGACGGTGCGCTATGTATCTGCCCCTCGGGAGCTAGGAAATCCGGATATGGTGGTGCTTCCCGGGACGAAAAATACGATTGACGATCTTTTGTGGATGCGCCAGTCGGGTCTGGAGGCCATGGTGCTAAAGCTGGCGGACCGGCAAGTGCCGGTATGGGGAATCTGCGGCGGCTATCAGATGCTGGGGGAGGAGATTTGCGACGAGGAGGGAGTAGAGAGCGGCTCCTGCCGGAGCGTGCGGGGCATGGGACTTCTGCCGCTTGTCACGGAGTTTTCTGAGGAAAAGGTGCGCACACAGACAGAGGGAGCCTTTGGGGAGCTGGACGGCTGCCTCGGCGCGCTTTCCGGAATGCGGCTTTCCGGGTATGAGATTCATATGGGCCGCACATGGATTTCCGGCAGCGGACAGGCAGCGGACACCGCCAGGCTGCGGCCGGACAGACAGGAGCCGGAGATATGCCGCCCCATGGTCTACACGGCGCCCCTGGGGGAGAAGCGGTTTTTGGCGGAGGGATGGAACCGGGGCAATGTGTACGGCGCCTATGTTCACGGGATATTTGATGAACCGGGAATCGGGGAGGCCCTGGCAAGAGCGCTTGCGGCGAGAAAGGGGTTGGACTGGGAGCCCGAGGCGTGTATGGATTATAAGGCTTACCGGGAACAGCAGTATGACCGGCTGGCCCAGGCGCTGCGGGAAAACTTGGATATGGAGAGGGTATGGGGGATTATGGGGCTGTCATCCCTGCGGAGCGGTGCGCAGCATGGTAATATGAAGTGATAAAAATCTGGTATGACGGATATCAATTCGGAGATGCGAATGTTTACTGCGCCTGGGATGTTATCAACTATGTGGATCGTCTGCAGGGAAAAGAAACGCTGGCTCCGCAAAATTATTGGATTAATACCAGCGGGAACGATGCGGTTCGCTATCTCATCCATAAAATGGGAGACGGGGTACTCAAAAGTGAGATAGAGACTTTGGTTGCGGGAGATACGGTAGAAAAGGAAATTCATGAGGATCTGACCTACAATGAAATTTATTCTTCCGTGAATAATGTCTGGAGCCTGCTTTTTATGACCGGTTATCTGACACAGAGAGGAGCATTGGACAGAAGCAGACTGAGGCTGGCAATCCCCAACATGGAAATACGGAGTATATTTACGAACCAGCTTCTGTCCATGTTTGCGGAGAACGCGGCTGGCGACGGGGAGATGCTGAAGGGATTCTGCGATGCACTGGAAAAGGGAGAAGCGGCGGAAGTGGAGCGGCGGCTGACCTCCTATCTGGAGAAAACGATCAGCGTCAGGGATACGTTCGTCAGAAGGGCCACAAAAGAAAATTTCTATCATGGAATTCTTTTGGGAATTCTTGGATACAAAGACGGCTGGCTTTTAAAATCCAATAAAGAGTCAGGAAACGGATACGGAGATATTTTCATTCGGATTGAGGATAAGAGGATTGGCATAATTATCGAAGTGAAATACGCGGAGGAAGGGCAGCTTGAGGCTGTCTGCCGGAACGCAATCGCCCAAATTGACAGGAACCGGTACGGGGAGGAATTGAGAAGGGACGGCTGCCGTACGATTCTTAAATATGGGATTGCCTGCTATAAAAAGCAGTGCAGAGTGACGCTTGAAAAAGAAAAGATGGCTTGAGAGGGAAAATTTGGGAGCGCAGCCGGCAGACTAGCGGTATGGGCTGCAGGCTGGTAAACTTTATACTGAAAAATAAAAAAGGCAATCGCGATGTCCGCGGTTGTTTTTTTTGGAAATTTTTTTCAACCTCATCTCCGTATAAATCCATCCAAAAAGGTCCATCATTCCCTTATAAACGAATCCATTCAGGGAGGTAGAATGTATGCCTGTTTATAAGGTGGAGATATGCGGAGTGAACACGTCAAAACTTCCCCTCTGGAGCGCGGAGGAAAAGGAAGCCCTTTTCAAACGGATTTTGGAGGGGGATTCGGAAGCCAGAGAACAGTATATTAAAGGAAACCTCCGGCTGGTTTTAAGCGTGATTCAGCGATTTTCCGGAAGCCAGGAAAATATAGATGATTTATTTCAGATCGGGTGCATCGGTCTCATCAAGGCCATCGACAATTTCGATATCACCCAGAACGTGAAATTTTCCACCTATGCGGTGCCCATGATTTTGGGGGAGGTGCGCCGCTACCTGCGGGACAATAATTCCATCCGGGTCAGCCGTTCCCTGCGGGACACGGCTTACAAGGCGCTCTATGCCAGAGAACAGCTCACCCGGCGAAATGCCAAGGAGCCCACGCTCATGGAGATTTCCCAGGAGATCGGCGTGCCCGGGGAGGATATCACCTACGCCCTGGATGCCATCCAGACCCCGGTGAGTCTGTACGAGCCGGTCTACACGGACGGCGGGGACCCGCTCTACGTGATGGACCAGATCAGCGACAAGAAAAATCTGGAGGAGAACTGGGTGGAGGACCTGGCCCTGGTGGAGGCCATGCGGCGGTTGCCCGAGCGGGAGCGTCACATTATTGACATGCGCTTTTTTGAGGGAAAAACCCAGACCGAGGTGGCGGAGGAGATTCACATCAGCCAGGCTCAGGTTTCCCGGCTGGAAAAAAATGCGCTGAAGGCGATGAAAAATTACCTGAGTTGATCCTGTCCGCAACGGGGCCGTGATGTACCAACAGACATTTATTGACATTTTTTATCAATAAGAATACAATAAATGTGTCTGCCGGACAGCGGCAGCGGAATGGAGAACATCATGGAAAAACACTTGAATGAATGTAAAATAGGCGGGCGCTATCTGGTGACCCGGGTCCAGGTGGACGAGAGCATCACCCGGCGGCTGGAGGCTCTTGGGGTGAATGAAGGCACGCCGGTGGACGTACTGAATAAAAAGGGAGCGGGGAGCGTGATTATCAAGGTCCGGGGGACAAGGCTGGCTTTGGGAAAGCGGCTTTCCAGCGGCATCACTGTGGAGGAGGCAGAACAATGAGCGGGCGGGTGCGGGCCCAAGGAAGCCAGGCCTACGGAACCGTCCGTCTGGGAAAGGCAGAAGAAACGAATAATCAGCCGGCACGGGAGAATATGGACAGGCCGATTACCGTTGGATTTGTTGGAAATCCCAACTGCGGAAAGACGACCCTGTTCAACGCGTTCACAGGCGCAAAGCTCAAGGTGGCCAACTGGCCCGGCGTCACGGTGGAGCGCGTGGAGGGGGAGACAAATTACAAGGGAAGGCCGATCAAGGTCATAGACCTTCCGGGCATTTACAGCCTGACCTCCTATACCATTGATGAGAAGGTCACCCGCAAATGCATTGAGGATGGGGAGGTGGACGTAATTATCAACGTAGTTGACGCGTCCTCCTTAGAGAGAAACCTCTATCTGACCATGCAGCTTATTGAGCTGAAGCGCCCGGTTATTCTGGCGCTCAACATGATGGCCACCGTGGAGGAGAGGGGCATGGAGATTGACATGCACCGTCTGCCTGAGATGCTGGGAAATATCCCGGTGGTTCCGGTGTCCGCAAGGAAGCGGACCGGGCTTGACGTGCTGATGCACGCGGTGGTGCATCACTATGAGGAAGGCCCCCAGGGCGTGGTGATTCACTACACCCCGGATGTGGAGGAGACCATCCAACGGGTGGAGAAGGCCCTGTATGATGCGTACGGGGAGATGGACAACATGCGCTGGCATGCCATCAAATTCATGGAGCATGACCAGGTAGTGATGATGGACCACCCGCTGAAAAATATGGACACCCTGATTCCGCACAGCTTTGAAAAGCAGATTATCAATGAGAAATACGACTACATAGAGGAAATTATCAGGGAGTGTTTGTTCAACAAGGAGGAAAAATCCGCAGCCACGGACCGGGCTGACCGGCTGCTCACGCACCCGGTGTGGGGAATTCCCATGTTTTTGGGAATCATGGCGCTGGTATTCTTTCTCACCTTTACGGTGGGAGATTTCCTCAAGGGATACTTCCAGGCGGTTCTGGATATCATCTCCCAGGGTGTCTTAAACGGCATGACGGCGGCCCATGTGTCCCCGTGGCTGATTTCCCTGGTGGTGGATGGAATCATCGCGGGGGTGGGCGGAATCCTGACCTTCCTGCCGAACATTTTTATTCTTTTTCTGGCGCTGGCCTTTTTGGAGGACAGCGGCTATATGGCCCGGGTGGCCTATGTGATGAATGAGACCATGGGCATGGTCGGGCTCTCGGGGAAAGCCTTTCTTCCCATGCTTTTGGGCTTTGGCTGTACGGTTCCCGCGGTCATGGCGACCAGAGCGCTGGAGAGCGTGCGGGACCGGCGCAGGACGATTTCCATCATCCCCTTTATGTCCTGCTCGGCCAGACTTCCGATTTATGTGCTTTTTGCGGAGATGTTTTTCCCGAAGAATGCGCTGCCGGCAGCCTATTCTCTCTATCTCTTAGGACTTGTGGCGGGAATTGTGATGGCGTATATTGTTCACAAGAGCACCAAGGATGAGGGAGACGGGGATGCCCTGCTCATCGAGCTCCCGGAATATAAGACGCCCAATGCCCGGACGGTTGCGATCTATGTGTGGGACAAGGTAAAGGATTATCTGTGCAAGGCAGGCACAACAATCTTTACTGCCTCAGTGATTCTGTGGTTCGTGATGAACCTGGGACCTGGCGGCTTTGTGCAGGACGTGTCCGAAAGCTTTGGGGCACTGATCGGGCGGGGAATCGCTCCTCTTCTGGCGCCTGCGGGCCTGGGGCTGTGGCAGGTGGCTGTGGCTCTGATTTCCGGTTTGTCCGCCAAGGAGGTGGTGGTGTCCAGCTTCAGCGTGCTCTACGGCATCACAAATATCAATTCCCCGGCAGGAATGGGAGAGCTGTCCGCAAGCCTGGGTGCCGTGGGCTTCGGGGCGGTGAATGCCTATGCTCTTATGGTGTTCTGCCTGCTCTATTCTCCCTGCATGGCGGCGGTTGCCACCATCAAGAAGGAGACGGGTTCCTGGCGGTGGACGCTGAGACTGGTTTTCTTCCAGATTGCGGTGGCCTGGGCGGCGGCCGTGGTGGTCTACCAGGTGGGAAGCCGGATTTTTTAGAGCGTGTTTGAGAAATCAGCACAAAGGCGTTTCATTGGAGGAGCCTAAAGGAATGGCGTCCTTTTCCCGGGAATACGGATGGACTTGATTGGAAAGACGGTCCTGACTGGGGACCTCGGTTTGATTGACACACTCCACAAGACGGCTCATCTCCTGACAGGAGATGTCCTTCTCTGTGGGGAGCAGAAGAACTTCGTGGATGCTGGAG
>CALWBS010000185.1 GCA_944376135.1 uncultured Enterocloster sp. | reverse complement strand
AGAAGGAGAGAGACCGGACAGCCCGGCTGCTCTCAGAAATATTTTCCAAACATCTGGGGGATTCCTCTATTTCATCTGAGGCAATGGACGCGCTCGAAGCCAAGATGAGAGAATTCCTCCGTTTAAGCCGGGCAGTGGTCCAATCTGAGGAAACCTTAAACCGGCTCACCCAGGATATCAGCGGACTCCAGGCCCGGGAGGAGGGCTGCTCCGGCCAGATTGAAGAGCAGCAGAGAATTCAATGGGAGCTGGAGCAAAAGCTGGAGCATCTGGACGCCTGCAAAACAAAAGCCGAGTCCTTAAAGCATGTGCTGGCGGAAAACGAACGCCTTCAGGAAGAATTGGATGCCATCGACCTGGCCCAGGAGACCATGACAAATCTCTCCACCTCCATACGTGATTCCTTCGGACTGTATTTAAATAAGACAGCCTCCGAGCTTATCTCCGGGATTACCGGCGGAATTTACACCAGCATGAGCATTGACCAGAATCTGGATATTTCCATGAACACGCCTGCGCGGCTGGTGCCCATAGAGCAGGTCAGCAGCGGAGCTATGGACCAAATTTACCTGGCTGTGCGCCTGGCCGCCGCCAAGCTGGTGCAGAGCGGGCCGGACACCATGCCCCTGATCTTTGATGACAGCTTTGTGCTCTACGACGATGAGCGCCTAAAGACCGCTCTTAAGTGGCTGGTAAAGGCCTGTGACGGCCAGATTATCATATTTACTTGTCACAAGCGGGAAGCACAGCTTTTGACGGCTAATCAGGTACCCTATCATTTGATTACCATATAGCAAAACATCCTCTCTGCACAAATGTAAGAAACGTTTCTTATGTGCAGAGAGGATGTTTTTTTACTGCCTGCTGTTTTTTAACCCTGGATGCACGAGAAAATTTTCGTGCTTGAATTTCTCATAACACCATATTGAGTAAGACATCTCTAAAAAAGTTGGCAAGCCATTTAAATTTCGCATATTATCAAACATTTCTTTTTGGCTGTGAAATGCCCTCAGAATTTTTTTACGCTTTTCTATGCGTCCGTTACCATTAGATAAATATTCTTCTATTCCCATGTATTTTTCCTCTTATTTCGCCGTATATACCCGCTATTTCTCCCCCTCTTCATACACTCGGATTGCCTCCGTAATATTCCCCGCTCTGCCGCTCTGAATAATACGCGACAGCTCCGCCAGCCGGTCCGGATCCATATATTCTTTTCCCAAATAGGGGCCAAATGTATCCGCAATATGAATGTTCTGCTCCTTGATGCTGTTCTCCAGTTCCTGCAGTGATGCCGAGGTCTCTGCCAGAGCTTTTTCCAGGGACTCCAGCCGCTCTCTGCGGCTGTCCGCGATTTCATCGGAAATGATGTTTTTGGTTACATTCTCAAAGGTACTGACCGCCTCTTTTTTCCGGACCGCTATCTCCTCCAGCTCCTGCTTTGCACAGGCAATCTCATCATCATATTTCTCTAAATCATAGATATCCTCATTTCCATCCCGCTTAATGGCCCGGGTAATCACTCGAATTTTTTTCCGGTTCTCCCGGAGTGTATTGCGCAGGGCCCGCCCTCTCTTTAAAACTTCCTGGTAGCGAAAGCGAGTGTGATTTCCAATCAGCACATACAGCCCGCCGAGAAGCAGGACATCGGCAAAATAGATCACGATCAACTGCCAGAACTGCCTCTGCGGAATCAGATAATATAAACCGCAGGGAAGAGCCAGAAAGGCCAGCACCAGCGCAGCCAAAAGCCCCAATAACTCCTTCGCCCCGCTGGGATAATAGAGCGTATAATAAAGGGATGTGCCGCAGAAAGCCGGGACATGCTCCTTTTGAAAAAGCGTACGAAGCTGCACGCCCAAATCCCGGTTGTGCTCTCTAAGTTCTGCGGTTTCCTCCGCGATTCGTTCCTTCACCCCTTTGCTTTTTGCCTTTTCCCGCCGGGCTCTGGCCTTTTTCAACTTGTCCTGTCCTTTACCGATCTCTTTATCATAGCTGGAATTAATCTCATCCAGCCGCTTCTTTACCGTCTGGGATATGGCATCCGCAGCCGCCTTTTTCTCTGCCTCCAGCTCCTTTTCCTGCCGTTTCTCCTGAGCCGCCAGATCCGCAGCCGTATTTTCATCGCAGTTTCTGCGATATATGGCATCTCTCGCATCTGCAAGGAATTTTGCATAGTCACCAATCGCCTGTCCCATTGATTGTCTCCTCCTGTGTGGATGTATGTAGACTAAATATAGCTTACTACAAATACGGTTTGGGAGCAAGGGAGTGAAATGATTTGGAAAATGATTTGTTTCATTCCACCGGGATTGCATTCCGCACTTTTCAATGTTATACTTCTCAGCAGATATACAAATTGGCCGTGCCACTGCGTGTTAGAGCATGTTTGAAAATTCATTCCCGCCATCTGCACGCCCCACTTTGTGGCAGAAAGCAATTTTCAAACACGCTCGAAAAAAGTGCCGGCGGAAAGAGGAGACTTCTCTATGTTCAGAATGTGGGGAAAATTAATGAAAAACAACCATCTCCTGCGGGACACCGTAGTCTCCAACGGTGACTACTCTCTGTCCCGGACCCAGATGGTGCTCCAGGCCTTGGAAGAAATATGCTACCAGTTCGATTTAGGAAAGCCCATCTGGCTGGATTCTACCATCAAGGAATTTCAGCGCCACGACAAGGCGCGGTTTAACCAGGACTGCTTTATCGAGCATATTGACTTTGATTTTTTGGAGATACAGGTGATTGAGGAGTAGATAAAAACTGCCGGACAACAGAGAACTAAACGTTCTTCTGACGATTCCGGCAGTTTTTTCTTACACTGTTTTACATACCAGTTAACGAATTACAACTCCATCCTGTATTACGGATTTAACCCCCTTTAAAGCTTCCACATTCTCCAGCGGGTCTTTTTCCAGAACAACCAGGTCAGCGGCCTTTCCTTCTACAATTGAACCGGTGGATTCATCCACACGGCAGAGACGGGCCGCATTGATTGTGATTCCAGCCAGCACATCGCGGTTCTTTGCTCCCAGTCCTGAGATATAGCAAGCTTCCTGGGCAAGTCCTGCATGCAGGCCATCTGTTCCAATACCAAATTTCAGTTCGCCCTCAATAGCACCGGACAGGCATCTGCAGATAATTTCTTTCTCCCTGAGGCTTCCTTCTTTATCATGGGGAGAAAACTTGAAGAGCAGCTCATCATTCAGCGCATAACTGGGTGTATATACAACCCACCGGTCCTCTCTCTTTACGCGCTCCACCTGCTGCGGCGTGATATAATATACATGCTCCAAGCAGTCGATTCCTGCGGTAAGGCAGTCGTCCAGCCCCTGTCCGCCGGAACAGTGACATGCCGTTGTGATGTTCACGCTCTTAGCCTCCTCCACTACAACCTTCAGCTCATCCAGGGTCAGGAAGTGATAGATAAACGGTGTTGCGTTGATTACCTTCGTCATAAATACCTTTAAGAAATCAACGCCTCTGGCGATGTTCTCCCGAGCCGTTTTCCGGAATTCTTCCGGGCCACAGTGCGGCATTCCCACATATCCGTGACCGTGCGTGCTCCGCATTCCGATGCCGCTGACAACCAGCTTTGGTCCTGTAATCCGTCCTTCCTTCTGCGCCTTTTTGCAGGTCACATCAATATAGAAGCGATCTCCTAAGCACCTGGCCGTGGTAACCCCTGCCATGAGGTCATCCTTCATCGTCTTAATGGCACGAATGGTCTGCTCTGCCTCGCAATCCTCCATTTTAACCAAGTGATTTTCAAGCCGGGCATCCAGTGCCAGATGGTTGTGACAGTCGATCATCCCGGGAATCACAACACTGTCACCGTAATCCACAACCTCTATGCCTGCCGGAATTTCCACAGAGGCCATATTGTCATAAATCTTCACAATCTTTCCATTTTCAATCAGAAGACCTGCGTTCTCCTTTGCTTCCAGGCCGTCACCCAAAATCATTTTTCCAGCTTTTACAATATATGCATCCATTCTACTTCATCCTCCTATTATTTATACCGATTTATAGCTTCTTATTCCTTCTGCTTTATCTTCATTTTTTCCTGCTTTTTCTTTGCCATTCTGGCAAACACACCAGTTAAAATCGGACAGAAGATTGCTGTGATAACCATTGCGCCGGCTACCTGAGCGGTTGCCATAGGAACAATAGGTTCAAGGCTTGGATCAGCCATAGCTACGGAAGCAGGTACTGCCACCGCATTTCCTGCCGTTGTACCAATCGCCATTCCCATGGGATCTGGTTTGCGGCGGATAAAGCTGTACAGATAGTAGGTAACCACACCGGTAAAGAATAGCGTCATCAGTCCTAAGACAATTCCGCCTGCCCCTGCTTCAGCGATGGTAAAGAGGCTGGTATTAGAGCCGAGCACGAAACCGTTAAAGGGAAGAAGCATTGCCATCCCATCAGAAAGCAGCTTCTTGAAATCCGGATCCAGGTTTCCAAGAATCATACCAATGATCAGGGGAACAATAGCGGCCACCAGAGATATCAGCGGAATGTCTGCAAGACCTGTAGCGCCCAAGGCAATCATTGTAAGAAAGGGACCGTCATTGAATGAAAGAATCGCAATGGCGCCTACATCCGTCTCGTCGCCAAACTCTTTAGCCAAAGCCGTGTAAATTGCTCCATTAGAGTTTGTCACAGCAGAAATAATAGCAAGAGGAGTCAATCCCAAAATACCTGCCGGGCCAAATATGGCATTCAGTCCCCAGCCTAAAATCACGCCAATTACATACTTCAGAATAGTAAGTATCGCTCCCTTATAAATAGGCTCACCCGCCTGCTTAAAACTAATCGTTGCGCCGCTGCAGAGGATGAACAAACCTACCAGGGTTGAGGTTCCTGTCTTAAAAAGCCCTGTGGTATAACCGCCGATCTCCAGTGACTGCGGGAAGAAGGTATTCACAAGGCATCCCAGTAAAAGGGGGATCACCATCATGCCTCCGGGGAATTTTTTCATTGTTGCACAAATTCTCATCTCTCACCTCTCCTTTATCTCTGCGGCCTTTCTGTCCCGCCGCATTTACATTTTCTGCAAAATTAATGAGCAAATCTTGTGCCAACAACTCCCTAGATTGTTTATTATTTTTTAATATTTCTTGTTTTATCGTTGTTTTTTGTACGAATAGATATTTTATTAACAATTTTTATAAAATAATTTGCTTTTTATTATGCATTATTTTTGTTTCTTGTTGCGCTTCATGCAATGTTCCATGCAACTTTATCTGCAACACTTTAGAGCCCATATTTTTTTCGCTTTCGCCAAAGAGTTGTCCGATCCATTCCCAGCAATAAGGCTGCCTTCGTCTGGTTTCCTCCGCTCTGTTCTAACCCCCAAAGAATGAGTTCCCGTTCTCCCACCGCAGGAGCTTTCTGTTTTTTGCTTCCCTCCGCTCTCCTTCCGGAAAAACAGTCCCGCTCTTCCCCTTCTCTTTCACGGTCCTCATACGGTCCTGCATCAATATCCTCCATATCTTCTTCGTCCACATCCTGCGGATATAAAATTTTTTCCATGTCCGTCTCTGTAATTCTCTTTCCGGGATAAAGAACCAGCGTCCTTTCCGCCGCATTTTTCAGCTCTCGTATATTTCCTTTAAATGGATACTTCTGAAACAGCATGCGGGCTTCTTCTGATACCTCCGGCATTGGTCCTTCCTCCGCCTCCAAAAGGCGGCGAAAAATAAGCCATCCGTCCTTATCCCGTTTTCTCAGCGGCGGAAGAAACAGGCGGAGCACATCCAGTCGGTACATCAGATCACGGCGGAAGCTTCCCTTATCCACAAGGCGTCTCAAATTTTTATTTGTGGCGGAGATAATGCGGACATTCACAGATATTACTTTATTGTCCCCAATCCGCCGGACCTCTTTTTCCTGGAGAACACGCAAAAGTTTTGTCTGAATGGCTGGGGAAATTTCTCCTATCTCATCGAGGAACAGCGTTCCGCCGTGCGCCTGCTCAAATAGCCCCATCTTCCCTCCCTTGGAGGTACCGGTGAATGCACCTTCCACATATCCAAAGAGTTCGCTCTCCAGAAGATTTTCCGGTAAGGCCGCACAGTTAATTGCCACAAACGGCCCATTTTTCCTGGAGCTGGCATTATGTATACTCTGTGCAAAGAGCTCCTTTCCCGTTCCCGTCTCCCCTACAATACTGATATTCGCGTCTGATGCCGCATACTGCTTGGCCTCCTCGATGGTATCTTCCATAATTTTGCTTTCGTGAACTACATCTTCAAAGGTGTATTTCGCATTCAATCCCTTTTCGCTAAGCTTTCTTCTGATTCTTCCTTCAAGTTCCTGTATTTTCGTTATATCGGAGACGTTAACCACCACACCGGATATTTCATCTCCCACCACAACCGGAATAAATTCAGCTGAGATAGTTGTCTTTGTTTTTGAAAATGTATAAATTTTCCCTGAAATTTCTTGGCCTGTCGAGACAGATTCCTGAAATCCTTCATATAAAAGAGGAATTACCTTTTTCAGCGGCCTGTCCATAAGACTGATATTCCCTGCCATTTCCCGGATTACCCGGTTGCGCACTTGTATGATCCCCCCTGCGTCCACATAGAGAATTCCTTCTTTTGATGAATAGATAATGGTCTTATACATCTGCGCAATAATGCGTTCCTGCCGAATCCTCTCCACCGTGCGGACCGCTTCATTCATCGCCTGCTGAATGGTTTCCTCCCCGGTCCGAACGATTACCGCCGGGAGCCCTGCCTTCTCTGCACAGAGGTTTGCGGCATAGCCTCCGATTACCGCATCACAGCCCTCCGCCTTGGCACGGACGACAGCACTTTCCAGCATTCCGTGATCCTCCTCCGCATACGCCTTTCCCTGACATCCAAACAGACGGCAAATGTATTCCGCCTCATAAAACGTCCCCTGGGAGCCGAATATTGCTATCTTTTTCGGGTTAATCCTCTCCCTGCACTCAGCAACTGCGCGCACAATGTCATAGCCCGATATCTCCAGCGCAATGACCGGAATGCGGCCCGCAATACTCATCATCTTGCGCGCTGTGTAGCCTCTGGCAATAATCGCATCGTACAGATTGCTGTTAATTTCGGCCGGTGTCTCATCCACAGTCATAACCCGGATATCCGCATCCACCTTTTCTCTGTCCGGGTGATTGGCAATTACAAACTCAACCTTTTCCTTTAGCTCCGGATAAGGGACTATAAAGAGAAGCTTTATCTTTTTCCATGTTTCTTTCTGATGACGCATTTTGCCCTCCTCTATATGTGTTGCGTGTGTTGCATTGTAGCAAATTATACAACATTTGCAACATTTCTGTCAATGTATCCTCTGGCAACCCGCTCTGCATTTCGGCAAAAAGGAGGCTTCTTTGTTTTGGCATGAAACTTGCTTTTACATTTCTATAGAAAGTTTTACAGGAGGTTTTATTATGGCAATCTTTGGCTGTATTGCCGATGACTTTACCGGGGCTAGTGATGCCGCCTCTTTTCTTGTAAAAGGCGGACTTCCCACCCAGCTATTTAATGGAATTCCGGCTGCAAATGTCCTTCCGGGCAGAGAGGCTCAGGCCCTTGTCATAGCTCTCAAAACCCGCACACAGGACACCAAAGAAGCCGTTCATGACTCCTTAGAAGCCCTGAACTGGCTGAAAAAACAAGGGGTATCTCATTTCTATGTGAAATACTGTTCCACCTTTGACTCTACTCCGCAGGGCAACATAGGCCCCATTGCGGATGCCGCCCTTGATTTTGTGGGAAGCCGCTATACGCTTTTATGCCCTTCGCTTCCGGTAAATGGGCGCATAGTTTCAGGAGGACATCTGTATGTAAATGGGGTTCCTCTTCATCAAAGTCCAATGAAGGATCACCCCCTCACTCCTATGTGGGATTCTTATATTCCCGCTCTAATGGAGCCGCAGAGCCGTTACCGCTGCCTGACATTGGAGGAAAACTGTCTGTCATATCCCAGGGAGGCGGTAGAATCTCTTCTTTTAAGCAAAGCTGATTCCCTGAAGCTTGACCGCTTTTATGTGATACCGGATTACCAGTCGGATCAGGATGGGGAACGGATTGCCGGACTTTTCGGTCACCTTCCTCTGCTCACCGGAGGAAGCGGTCTTCTGATGCCTCTAGCCCGCAGGCTCTGCGCTTCATCGGAACAGAAAATTGTACTGCCTGACTCTGAAGCGGATGGACCGGCCCTTCTCATGGCAGGGAGCTGCTCCAAAGCTACTCTCGGACAGATTGCCTATTTTCAGAAAAATGGGGGCATATCCGTCCGCATGGAACCCTCCCAGCTCTTGGAACGCTCCGTAGATGAAACCGTAGAACAAATCTGGGGTTTTATTATGTCCCATTCAGGCAAACCGGTTCTGGTATACAGCTCTGACACTGCGGAAAATGTCCGCCTTGCCCAGCAGAAGGCCGGTTCCACTCCTATTTCCTCTCTGCTGGAAGAAGCCTGCGCCCGGTTGGCTGAACGGGCGGTCCGCCAGGGATTCCGCCGTCTGATCATCGCCGGCGGAGAAACTTCAGGGGCTGTGACCCGAAAGCTGGGCCTTGACTCTTATCAGATCGGGGAGAGCGTGGCTCCCGGCATACCGATCATGGTGCCGCCCCAGCTTCCCGAACTGCGGCTTGTGCTGAAATCCGGAAATTTCGGACAGGAGGATTTCTTTGAGCGGGCTCTCGAAATGACTGAAAAAATGTGACAAAAGGAGATGCATATGGATTTAAATGAAAAAAAGACGGCAGCCATCTGGGCTGCAAAAAGTCTGTTTGAACGCGGCAAAACCTCAGGTTCCTCTGCGAACATAAGCTTTCTTCATGAGGGAATTATCTATATATCCGCAAGCGGAACCTGCTTTGGAACACTGAGGCCCGATGATTTTGCACCTGTTTCTATGGACGGAACCTCTCTAACAGATAAAAAGCCCAGCAAAGAACTGCCTCTCCACCAAATTTTATACACAAAAAATCCGGAAATACAGGCCGTTATCCACACCCACAGCCCATATTCCATTCTCTGGAGCTTTACGGACTATGCGCAGAATCACTCCGAAGACTGCATTCCGCCCTTGACACCTTACCTGAAAATGAAGCTGGGCAGTGTGGGGCTTGTCCCCTATGAAAAACCCGGATCCAAGGAGCTCTTTCAGGCCGTCCGTGAACGTGTGGAGCATTCCGACGGATTTCTCCTCAAACAGCACGGGCCTGTGGTCCCCGGCCGATCCGTCATGGAT
>CALWBS010000184.1 GCA_944376135.1 uncultured Enterocloster sp. | reverse complement strand
GGAAAATGAGTTTGGCGTTCGTTTCGGGCGGGGACAGTGTGGAAAAACCACGCTGATCAACTTGATTGCCGGTCTGGAACTGCCCTCGGAAGGGGAGATATGGGTGGACGGGAAAAAGGTGGAGGCGCCGGGACCGGACCGGGGCGTTGTGTATCAGACCACAGCCCTTTTCCCCTTCTGCACCGTTATGGGAAATGTGGAGTTCGGCCCTAAGTCCCGGGGAATTGACAAGAAGACCCGGCGGGAGCGGGCCCAGTATTTTATTGACCTGGTAGGTCTGCAGGGCTTTGAAAAATCCTATCCCAATCAGCTCTCCGGCGGCATGCGCCAGAGGGTGGGAATCGCCCGGGCCTACTGCAATGACCCCAAGGTTATGCTCCTTGATGAGCCTTTTGGTCATCTGGACGCCCAGACCCGCTATATGATGGAGGAGGAGCTGGAGAAGATCTGGCAGAAGGAAAAACGAACCGTTGTGTTCGTCACCAACAACATCGAGGAAGCAGTGTACCTGGCGGACCGGATTATTCTTCTGACCAACTGCCCCACCAGGATTAAGGCGGAGTACATTGTGGACCTGCCCAGACCCAGAAGCTATGTGGATCCTGCGTTCCTCAAGCTGCGCCAGGAGATTCTGGACAATACGGACGAGACGCTGTAGAAAGGAGAGACCATGAACAAGGACAAGGTAAAGGTTAAGGTTACAAACCTGACGAAAAAATTCGGGGATCTGTTGGTTCTGGACGACATCTCCTTTGAGGTGATGGAGGGGGAATTCCTCTGTATCGTGGGCCCTACGGGCTGCGGCAAGACCACTTTTTTGAACAGTCTTACGAAGCTGTATGACATCACCGCCGGGGAGATTCTGGTAAATGGGGAGCCGGTGGATTTAAAGAAGCACAACATTGCATATATATTCCAGGAGTATTCCACTTTTCCGTGGCTGAAGGTGGAGGAGAATGTGAAGTACGGCCTGAAGCTGAAGAAGCTTCCCGAGCACGTGATTCAGGAGAGAGCGGATGCGGTGATCCGCATGGTGGGGCTGGAGGAGTTCCGCAATTATTATCCGGATCAGCTCTCGGCCAGTATGCTCCAGCGGGTGGTGATCGCCCGGGCATTTGCCGTGCAGCCTGAGCTTCTGATCATGGATGAACCCTACGGGCAGCTGGATATCTCCCTGCGCTTTAAGCTGGAGGACGAGCTCATCCGGCTGTGGCAGGAGACAAAGACCACCGTCATCTTCATCACCCACAATATCGAGGAGGCGGTGTATTTAAGCGAGCGCATCCTGGTGCTCACCAACAAGCCCACCAAGATCAAGAAGGAAATCATCAATGATCTTCCCAGGCCCAGGGATGTGACGGCCCCGGACTTTGTAGAGATCCGCAACCATGTGACCGACCTGATTAAGTGGTGGTAAGGAGGAAGCTATGGCAGAAAAAAGACCCAATATCATCCTGTTTATGTGTGACCAGCTCCGCTTTGACGCCCTGGGCTGCTACGGAAATAATCAGATACACACGCCCAATATTGACAGGATCGCTTTGAACGGGAGCGTGTTCGACAATCATTTTGTCCAGAATCCGGTGTGTTCCCCCTCCCGCTGCTCGGTTCTCACGGGCCGGTATCCCAAAAACCACGGCACCAGGGACAACGGAATCCCTCTGCGGGATGAGGAGATTACCCTGCCCCAGGTTCTGCGGGAGAACGGCTATGTGACGGCGGCTATCGGAAAAATGCATATCACCACCCAGTTTATGCCCAAGGAGAATGAGGAAGATGACTGGCCGGAGGACCGGTATGGCTTTGATATCATTCACACGACTTGCGACTGCAAAACCGGAGAGTATCTGGAGTGGCTAAAGAAGGAGAGTCCGGCGGACTATGAGGAAGTCAAGATGCAGGGAGAGAGAAAGGCAAAGGAGGACCGGGCCTCCGCTGCAGAAAAAGATACCAGCGGGCCGCCGCAGGTCTATGCCAGCGGAGTGAATCCCCTGTACCACCAGTCCCATTGGATTGCGGACCGGACCATTGACCTGATCCGGGAGAGCGAGCCGGGGAAACCGTTTTTTGCCTTCTGCTCCTTCGTAGACCCGCACCATCCCTTTGACCCGCCGGAGCCCTATGCTTCCATGTATGACCCGGATGCGCTGGAGGCCCCGGATTATGAGGAGGGAGAGCTTCTTGACAAGCCGCCTCATTTTATGAAGGCCCGTACGGCCCGGGGATTTTCCAATGAAAAATACGATTACCGCCGTCTGTCCGCCCATGACTGGAGCAGGGTGAAGGCCGCTTATTACGGTATGATATCCCTGATTGACGAGAACATCGGAAGGGTCCTGGATGCCCTGGAGGAAAAGGGCATGGAAGAGGATACCCTGATTATGTTTACCAATGACCATGGGGAGCTTTTGGGGGATCACGGCCTGCTCTTTAAGGGCCCCTTCCATTACGACAGCATTATCAAGGCGCCCATGATCATCAAGTGGCCGGGGGTAGTTCCCAAGGGCTCCCGCTACAGCCAGGTGACAGAGCACGTGGACATCATGCCTACCCTCCTGGAGTACGCGGGCATCCGCCCGCCCTACGGAGTGCAGGGAATTTCCATGGCTTCCATCCTGAGGGGGGATAAGGGCGCAGGCCGGGAATACGCCATGACGGAGTTTAACTGCTATGATTGGGGGCTCAGCGTGAAGACCCTGACGGGGAAGGATTACAAACTGACCTACTACGCCGGCGAGCCGTTCGGCGAGCTGTATGACCGGAACGCGGACCCGAAGGAGCGGAGAAATCTCTGGGACCAAGAGGAGTACCGTCCGGTGAAGGAGCGGATGCTCCGCCGGCTCATGGACCGGATAATTGAGACAGAGGATCCGCTGCCTCTGAGGATTGGAAAATATTGACAGAGAATTCCAGGCATGTGTACAATATCTTTGGGACGATGAGAGAAGGGCGCCGCCGCCCGGCGCAGGGGGGTACACGGGATGAAACGTCTTGGGATTGATTTTAACAGCATACGTACAAGGATAACCATAGGGCTTCTGGCAGCAGGAGCCCTGGTGGTGTTTGTGACGGCCTTTTCCGGGTTTGTGATATTTCAAAAAACACTGGTAGGGGAGATCGGCACCAACCGGTCGGATGTGTTAAGTCAGATTGGGGACCGGGTCCGTCAGGTAAAGAACAGCACCTACATGATTTCGAATCTGTATTATTATGACGGAAATCTGCGGCGTCAGATGGAAGAGCTGGCGGCAGGAGGGGAAAATGGGGAGGCGCTTACCCGCTATATAGACGGGCTGACAGGTCAGTATAAGCAGTCTCTCTACAGCGGCGAGATGGATTATGATGTGCATCTGGTTCTGGACAGCGGATGGTCCTACCATTCGTCCGGGGAGGAGGGCGGCCGTCTGATGAATCCGAAGAACAAGATATGGTACAAGGATATGCTCTTCGCCAGAGGAGAGATTGTGGACGTGGCGAATTACCGGGAGGATAAGTCGTCGGATAAGAGCTATTTCTGCGCGGCCCGGGCTATTTTTCAGGAAGATGGATATCCATTGGCGTACCTGATTATCTCTGTGGATGAGAGAGATATTTACAATATGTATTACCGAGTGGTGTCAGGCGGTGGAATTCTCTATATCGTGGATGGAGAAGGGACGATTATTTCCAGCAGCAACCAGAAAATCAACGGGTTCCAGTTTTTTAACATGCGGACCTTAAATGAGCTGTTCCATGATCAGGATTATACGATTACCCAGATGCGCGGCGATGACATCCTTTTTACCCGGTATGCGGATGAAGCCTCAGGATTTACCGTACTGGAGGAAATACAGCTGGATGCCCTGCTGGCCCCTATCAAACGGGTGCGTCTCTACATTATCTTTGCGGCCCTGGCCACAGTGGCGGCGGTGGCGGCCTGCGCCTATATGCTGGCGGGATATTTTACCCGCCCGCTCTCCCGGCTGTGCGACTTCATCCAGCAGATTGATGAGGACCGGCTGGAGGAGAAATGCCAGGTCACCGGCTACACTGAGATTAATATATTGAGCGAAAAAGTGAATTTTCTCCTGGTAAAGATTCAGATGCTTCTGGAAGGAATCCGTCAGAAGGAACAGCAGAAGCGGAAGATGGAGCTTGGATTTCTCCAGGCTCAGATACGGCCTCATTTCATGTACAACACCCTGTTTTCCATCAAATGCATGGTGGATATGAATCGAAACAAGGAGGCGGCGGGCATGCTGGCCTCTTTCATCCAGCTTCTGCGGAGCATGCTTTCCAATCCCAACGAGATGGTGACCGTGCGGGAGGAGTTTGACACCCTGCGGAAGTATGGGGAGATTCTGAAATTCCGCTACAGCAGCGCCTTTGATCTGATTCTCGAGTGCGGGGAGGACGCGGAGGGCAAAAAGCTTCCCAAACTTCTCATCCAGCCCCTGGTGGAGAATGCGGTATTTCACGGAATGGAACTAAAAAAGGAAGAGGGGATGATCATTGTCCTGGCCCGGATTCAGGGGGAGAACCTGGTGATTACGGTGGAGGACAATGGAGTAGGAATCCCGCCGGAGCTTTTGGAGCGCATCAACCGGGGGGAAAATGTGAGCGAAAAGGCACAGATCGGAGTCCAGAATGTGAAGGAGCGAATCCAGCTCAATTTTGGCTCCAACTATGGAATGCATATAGAGAGCAGACAGTGGGAGGGAACGAAAATTATCCTGACGCTGCCGGTGCTTGAGTGAGAGGGAGGCAGTGCGATGCTGAAGGTTCTTGTGGTGGATGATGAGATGCCCATCCGGCAGTGGCTGGAATTCTGCATAGAGAAAATAGATGGAGTCAGCCTGGCGGGGGCAGCCTCCCATGGAGCGGAGGGATATTCCCTTTTCCGGCGGACCATGCCGGATGTGGTGATTACAGATATACGCATGCCGGTGATGGACGGGCTGGAGATGATGCAGATGATCCGCGGGCTGAATCCTGCGGTATATTTTATCGTCCTCACCAGCTTCGAGGAGTTTGAGTATGCCAGGAAGGCCATGAGCCTGGGGGCGGCGGAATATATACTGAAAACAGAGATCTCGGATGAAATTTTGCGGGAAAGCCTGAAAAAGGCGGCGGATGCCATTGGGCGTGCCATGGAGGGGGATGACCGAAAGCTCGAGGCCGTGGCGGACAGAAATTATTTTCTCCGCTCTCTGGTGCTCACGGACGCCCCGGCCCCCTGCCGGGAAGCGGCCATGAAGGAGTACGGCATCCGCTTGACGGAGGGACTGTATTACGGGATCTGCGTGCGCCTGACGGATAAAGGGGAAACGATTCATCGCCCTAAGACGGGATTTCTGAAAAATCCCATGCGCTTCCCGGTGGATGAGGAGAGCGTCATGATTCTGGGAAATGTGACGGAAGGGTACGAAGACGGTGTGCGTCTTCGGGAGGCATGCCGTGAATACTGCAGGGCGATTTTGGATCAGGCAGACTGCGTGATAGGAGTGAGCGATCCCAGAAAAGAGCGAATCCGCATGTCTGAGTCACTGATGGAGGCTTACCGGAGGACGAGAAAACGCTTTTATCACCTGGGAGAGCGCATTTTTACGGCGGGAAATCCCTGGTGCTGGCGGTTTGAGAAGGAGGAGAAATATAAGATTCTGTTCAGCAAGAGCCTGATTGCCCAGGATATGGGGAAGGCGGTTCAGGTGAAAAATGAGCTTTTGGAGGAGATACGTGCACAGGAGCCCCTGGATGTGGAGTCTGTGCGCCAGCTTGTGTGTTATTTTATGGTGAGCGCTCTCCATACGGTCAAGGAAGATGTGAAAAAGACAGAAGAGGAGGTGCGCAGGATTCGGGAGAAGGCGGCTGGCTGCGGCTCCTTAAAAGAACTGGAGGAGCTTGCGGACCGATTTTTTAAAGAGCACGGAATGGAGCAGAAGAGCGAAAAGGAGTACTCCCAGGCGGTGCGCCGGGCCATTGCCTATATGGAAGAACATTACGGCAGTTCCCTGGCGCTTCCGGATGTGGCCTCCCATGTGGGGCTGAGTGCCGAATATCTGAGCCGCCTTTTTCGGGAGGATACGGGGCTGAAATTCATCGTGTATCTGAATAACCTGCGTCTGAAGCATGCGATTGAGCTTTTGGAGAATACGAATTTAAAGGTTTATGAGGTGGCGGAAAGGGTGGGGTATTCCAATCTCAGCTACTTCTCAACGGTATTTAAAAAGAATTTCGGTCAGAATCCCTTTGACTATAAAAATAAGATGATGGGAGCGGCCGGGGAGGGGCAGAGAGGCTGGAAAGCCGGCCAATAGAATGCGTCTGAAAATTGTTTTCTTAAAATAAATATAACAGTTCCGCAGTCCGGAACTGTTACAAATAAATAAGGGAAATGCACAGCGGTTACTCCTGCACCAGGAACACCTCCGCCGTGTAGGTTCCCTTATTTAATGCTTCCTGATGGGAAGCATAGAAAATGTCAACTACATTTCCCCGGACAGAGGAGCCTTTGTCCTCCACCGTGTAGACAATATCTCCGATGCGGAGCTTGGTGCCGATGGGATACTGGCTGATATCAGCGGAAATTGTATGATTCGGGGTGGGAACCGTACCGGAGTAGGTCAGGTTGTGGCCGCTGGAGCAGCGGTCGCATCCGCAGTAGCCGGTGACGGTGAATAATCCCAGGGATACCTCCTCGGGTTCTTCAGGCTCCTCTGAGACGGGAACCTGGACGGCTCCGGGGCCTGCGTTCACATAGTCATCATCCATAATTGTTTCGGTCGCTGCTCCCTGGGCAAACGCCGGGAAAGCTGCTGTCAGGCTGACAGAAAAGACTGCAGCTATCAGCAGGACCTTTTTCATGAGCTTACACATATAAAGTACCTCGCAATCTTTGCAGTTGTTGGGCGTTTAATGGTCCGCGTATCTTTATATTATATTACAAAAGTGTCACTTGTCAAGTTAAAAAAGTTAAACAATTATTAATCAGGGGTTACAATTGACGATTAGCTGAGAAATTTTCGATTCACTCTTGACAAATTGATGAAGAAGGAATATATTATGGAATGTAGATGTTAGCACTCCAAAGAGTTGAGTGCTAATAAACAAAAAAGGGAGGTGAGCAGATGGCGTTAAATGATCAACTGGATGACCGCAAGGTTACTATATTGAAGGCGATCATAAAGACGTATCTGGAGACAGGGGAGCCGGTAGGATCACGGACCATTTCCAAGTATTCCGAACTGAAGCTCAGTTCTGCCACCATCCGCAATGAGATGTCTGATCTGGAGGAAATGGGCTATATTATACAGCCCCATACATCCGCAGGCCGGATTCCCTCTGACAAGGGATACCGCTTTTATGTGGATCAGATCATGCAGGAAAAGGACAATGAGGTCACGGAGTTTAAGGATATGATGGTCCAGAAAGTGGACCGTTTAGAGCTGGTTTTAAAGAAGATGGCTCAGGTTCTTGCCTCCAATACCAATTATGCGGCCATGATAAGCGGACCGAGTTATCACAAGACAAAGCTGAAGTTTATTCAGCTGTCTAAGCTGGAGACAGGAAAGCTTCTGGTCGTGGTTGTTGTGGAGGGCAACATCGTAAAAAATGCGATGATCGACCTGGCCGATGATCTGGCTGACGAGGAGCTTTTGAATCTGAATATCCTTTTAAACAGCAGCTTAAACGGTTTGACCATCGAGGAGATCAATCTGGATGTGATCAGCCGGCTGAAAGGAGATGCAGGTATACACAGCCAGGTGGTAGACTTGGTGCTTAACGAGGTGGCCGAGGCCATCCGGGCAGGAGAAGAAGACCTGCAGATTTACACCAGCGGTGCTACCAACATATTCAAGTACCCGGAGCTGACAGAGGACGGAAAGGCCAGCGAGCTCATTGGAACTCTGGAGCACAAGGAAGCTTTAAAGGAATTTGTATCCGAGATAAACGACAGCCAGGAGGGCGAATCGGGGATTCAGGTTTACATCGGAGATGAGACCCAGGTACAGTCCATGAAGGACTGCAGTGTGGTAACAGCTAATTATGATCTGGGCGACGGCCTGCGGGGAACCGTGGGAATTATAGGGCCGAAGCGGATGGATTATGAGAAGGTGCTGACAACGCTGCGAACCCTTATGAACCAGCTGGATGTGGCATTTAAAAAGGATGAAAGGTGATAGGCTGTGAGTGAAGAGATGAGAGAAGAAGCGGTAAAGAAGGAGTGCGGCGAAGCCGCGGATGCCCAGACGCAGACCGCAGGCGCAGAAAGCCAGACCGCGGCGGAAGAGAACCGAGCAGAGAAGCCGGAAGATACGGCCGGCAGTGCGGAAGGGAAGAGCACCGCGGATGTGCAGGAGAAGCCGGAAGACCGGCAGGAAGACGGCGCCGCAGCACCGGAAACGGACGGCGGCGGATCAGAGGAGCCGGATGCCAAAGAAAAAACGTCCGGTGAGAAAAAGGGATTCTTCAAGAAAAAGAAGGATCCGAAGGATGAGAAGATTGAGGAGCTTACCGACCGGGTGAAGCGCCAGATGGCGGAATTTGACAATTTCCGCAAGCGGACAGAAAAAGAAAAGTCCGCGATGTACGAGATGGGAGCAAAGGATATCATTGAAAAGATTCTTCCCATCGTGGACAATTTTGAGAGAGGCTTAGCCTCCGTGCCGGAAGACGCAAGGGATACGCCCTTTGCCCAGGGCATGGAGAAGGTATATAAGCAGTTCCAGAAGACACTGGAGGATGCAGGCGTGAAGGCCATTGAGGCCGTGGGAAAGGAGTTTGATCCCAACTTCCACAATGCAGTGATGCATGTGGAGGATGAAAGCCTGGGCGAGAACATAGTGGCTGAGGAGCTTCAAAAGGGCTACATGTACCGGGACAGCGTGGTTCGCCACAGCATGGTAAAGGTAGCCAACTAGCACGCGGAGCGTGTTTTTATAGATATGGCAATAAGTAATTTCAAATATAGCAGGAGGAAGAAACTATGAGCAAGATTATAGGTATTGACTTAGGTACTACAAATAGCTGCGTGGCCGTTATGGAAGGCGGAAAGCCGACCGTTATCGCCAACGCGGAGGGCGTGCGCACAACACCGTCCATCGTTGCATTTACAAAGAACGGAGAGCGTCTGATCGGCGAGCCGGCCAAGCGTCAGGCTGTGACCAATGCGGACCGGACCATCTCCTCCATCAAGCGCCATATGGGCACGGACTATAAGGTTGACATTGACGGAAAGAAATACACACCCCAGGAGATTTCCGCTATGATTCTGCAGAAGCTGAAAGCCGATGCGGAGAGCTATCTGGGCGAGACCGTGACCGAGGCGGTTATCACGGTTCCCGCATATTTTAATGATGCACAGCGTCAGGCTACCAAGGACGCAGGAAAGATTGCGGGCTTGGATGTAAAGCGTATCATCAATGAGCCCACGGCTGCGGCTCTGGCTTACGGCCTGGACAATGAAAAAGAGCAGAAGATCATGGTTTACGACCTGGGCGGCGGTACATTCGATGTGTCCATCATCGAGATCGGCGATGGCGTCATCGAGGTTCTGTCCACCAACGGCGATACCCATCTGGGCGGCGATGATTTTGACAACGCGATTACAAATTGGATGATTTCCGAGTTTAAGAAGGCAGAGGGCGTGGATCTGTCAGGCGACAAGATGGCTCTTCAGAGATTGAAGGAGGCGGCGGAGAAGGCAAAGAAGGAGCTCTCCACCGCTACCACTACCAACATTAACCTGCCCTTCATCACAGCGACTTCCGATGGACCCAAGCATCTGGATATGAACCTGACGAGGGCGAAGTTTGATGAATTGACCCATGACCTGATTGAGAGGACGGCTGTTCCGGTACAGAATGCTCTGAAGGATGCGGGTATCTCCGCTTCCGAGCTTGGCAAGGTACTTTTGGTCGGCGGTTCCACCCGTATGATTTCCGCGCAGGAGAAGGTAAAGCAGCTGACCGGCAAGGAGCCCAGCAAGTCCCTTAACCCCGATGAGTGCGTGGCAATCGGCGCGGCTATCCAGGGCGGCAAGCTGGCAGGCGACGCGGGCGCAGGAGATATCCTTCTTCTGGATGTTACTCCCCTGTCCCTGTCCATCGAGACC
>CALWBS010000183.1 GCA_944376135.1 uncultured Enterocloster sp. | reverse complement strand
ATTACGAATGTTAATTTAAAACTTTCATAAAGAAATTTACGGGGGAAATTAAGGGCGAAAAAATGAAGAATGAGTTGACCCGGGGGCCGGTGATGAAGACAATGCTGCGGTTTGCGGTTCCCATGATTTTGGGGGACCTTCTGCAGCAGTGCTATAATATTGCGGATACTTTGATTGTAGGGCGCTTTCTCGGAGCGGATGCTCTGGCTGCCGTTGGCTCCGCATTTTCTCTGATGACCTTTTTGACCTCCATTTTGCTGGGACTGGCCATGGGAAGCGGCACGGTATTCTCCATCCGGTATGGGGAAAAAGATTTTCTGGGATTAAAGGAGGGAATCTTGGCCTCTTTTGTGCTTCTGGGAGCGGTCGCGCTGATTCTGAATGCGGTGATATTTGCCGGACTTGACTGGATTATCTGGGCCCTGCGGACGCCGGAAAATCTGACAGGGATGATGCGGGAGTACCTGGCTGTGATATTTGCGGGCATGATCGGTATTTTTCTTTATAACTTTTTTGCCTCTCTGCTGCGCTCGCTGGGAAATTCCCTTGTTCCCCTTGTTTTTCTGGCAGTCTCCGCCTGCTTAAATATTGCGCTGGATCTCTGGTTTGTGGCAGGGCTGGGCCGGGGGGTAGCCGGGGCGGCGGAGGCCACGGTGATTTCCCAGTACGTGTCCGGAATCGGGCTTGCCCTGTATACTCGAATGAAATTTCCGGAACTTCTGCAAAAGGATAAGCAGGTGCGCCTTTCCCTGTCCCGTATCCGGGAAATCACCAGCTTTTCCGCCCTGACCTGCATGCAGCAGTCCATTATGAATTTGGGCATTCTGGCGGTTCAGGGCCTGGTGAACAGTTTTGGAGTCACCATCATGGCGGCCTTTGCCGCAGCGGTCAAAATTGATGCCTTCGCCTACCTGCCGGTGCAGGATTTTGGAAATGCATTTTCCATCTTTATTGCCCAGAATTACGGGGCGAAGCAGACGGAGCGGATTAAAAAAGGAATCCGCGCAGCGGTGCTCACCTCTGTCTCCTTCAGCCTGCTTATCTCGCTGTGCGTGTTTGTATTTGCAGAGCCCTTGATGGCGCTCTTTATCAACGGGGCGGAGGTGGAAATTATTGCGGAGGGTGTCCGCTATCTGCGGATTGAAGGCAGCTTTTATTTTATGATCGGCCTGCTCTTTCTGCTATACGGTCTTTATCGGGCGCTGGGAAGGCCGGGCATGTCGGTGGTTCTCACAGTTATGTCTCTCGGAACCCGTGTGGCTCTGGCCTACAGTCTTTCCGCCCTGCCCGGCGTGGGCGTAGTGGGAATCTGGTGGGCGGTGCCTATCGGATGGTTTCTCGCGGATGCGCTGGGAATTGGGTATTTCGCGGGGAGGAAAAAGAGGCTGCTGGGAGATACAGCTTGACAATTTATAAAAACCATATTAGAACTATTTTATTACAAACATACAGAGGAAGAATGGCAGGTATAGGTTATGTATTACGATTTAAAAAGTCTGGCGGTCCGGCTGCCGGAGGATATTGCCAAGCTGAAATGGTTCGGGGATTTTGAGGGGGCGAAGCGGGTGATCGGCCTGCGGCTGAAAAAGGAGCTTCCCCGGATGTTAAGGGAGCGCCTGGAGCTGGAGCTCTTGATTTTGGAGCGCATGCCCGAGCAGTACATATACAGCAGGGAGGAGGCGCTGCGGCTTTTGCAGGAAAATCTCCGGGATTTTAAGGAGGAGGAGCTGGACGAGCTGCGGGATGAGGGCGCTGTGGAATGGATTTATGTCAACGGACAGGTCCGGTATAAGGACGATATCCTGGCGAATCTGGTAAAGACGAGGAAATACCTGGCAGACCGGGTGCTCGACCCGGCGCTGACCGAAAAGAAATATCAAAATTTTGCCCTTTTAGATGAGACCATCCGCCGGATGAAGGAGCAGGGGACAATGGCCTATTATTTCCATATCCGTTCTACCCTTTCTGTTCGGCCTGAGTGGGAACGGCCGGGGGAGCGGATACGGGTACATCTGCCTGTGCCGGTGGAGTATGCCCAGGTGAAGGATTTCCATCTGCTCGCCGCTTCGGACAGCATGAAATTCTGCGCCCCGCCGGATTATCCCCAGCGGACGGTTTATTTTGAGGACACCATGGCGGCGGGAAAGAAATTCATGGTGGAATTTTCCTTTGAAAATCATATGAGCTATGTAGAACCGGAGCCGGAAAAGGCGCTGGAAAGCCAGCCCACCTTTTATACGGAGGAACAGCTTCCGCATATCCGGTTTACTCCCTATCTGCGCTCTCTGGCTGCGGAGATTGTGGGGACGGAGACCAATCCGGTTGTTAAGGCCAGACGGATTTATGACTATATCACCACCCATGTGATGTACTCCTTTGTGCGCTCCTATTTTACCATTGACAATCTGACAGAATATATGGGGACGGGGCTGAAGGGGGACTGCGGCATCCAGGCGCTTTTGTTCATCACCCTGTGCCGCATTGCCGGCATTCCTGCCCGCTGGCAGGCAGGGCTTTATGCCACGCCTCTTGAAATCGGATGTCACGACTGGGCGCAGTTTTACATCGCTCCCTACGGGTGGCTTTGCGCGGACTGCTCCTATGGCGGAGCGGCCTGGAGAGAAGGGAGCTTTGAGCGGTGGAACTTCTATTTTGGAAATCTGGAGCCCTTCCGCGTCCCCTTTAATTCCGATTTTCAGCACGCGTTTATCCCGCCGAAAGAGTATATGCGGAATGACCCCTATGACAGCCAGCAGGGGGAGGCTGAGTACGAGGATGGGGGCCTCTGGGGGGATATGTATGATACGGTTCATGAAATTTTAGAGATAAAAGAAGTGACCACTTAAAGAAAGAAGAGCCCATCCGGCCCTCTTATTGCTCAGAATTGCGGAGCCCTGGATGGCGCTCTTTTTTTATGAAATTATATTGTATAGTGAGGTAATATGTGATATGATATTAAACGGGAGGTGATGCTCTTGAATATTACATCTGATATGATTTACGGGTATACGGATGGAATTATTCTTCGGTGTCTGTTAGATGGAGACAGCTACGGATACGATTTGAACAGCTCTATTTTGAAAAAGTCGGATCAAAAGTATGAGCTGAAAGAGGCGACGCTCTATACCACGGTGCGCAGACTGGAAAAACAGGGTTATGTTACCTCGTATTGGGGAAATGAGAGCGCCGGTGCGAGACGGAGGTATTATTCTATTACAGACAAGGGAAGGGACTATTTTAAGCAGAGGCTTCAGGAGTGGAACACTATGAAGGAGCTGCTGGATTTATTATTTCACTGACGAGGAGGAGCAGACGATGAGAGAAGAAGACAAAATCCGCCGTTATCTGGACCGGGCTTTTGGCGGTGTCCCGCAGACGGACAAGGTACGGGAAGAAAAAGAAGCGCTCTTGGCAGAGCTTTTGGAGAAATATCAGCAGCTTGTGGGGAATGGATATGAGCCGGAGGCGGCATATCAGTCGGTCATCAGCGGGATAGGAGATATTTTTGAGCTGGTGGATGCAATCGCGGAGGATGCGGGGGTGAAGGGTGTCCCTGCGCAGGAAGAATTCCCGGGAGAAGGGAGCGGGCAGGGCGATGGCGCGGGAAATTGGGGAAAAAGCTGGTCACCCTCGTCCCGTTTCATGGAGTGGATGCCTTATGGGGCTGCCGGCATTTTATTTCTGTTTTGGCTGATGGGGCAGATATTCCCCGTAGGGCCAAAGGAGCGTGAGATCCTGCCGCTTCTTGTTTTAGGGGCGGCAGCTGGGGCAGCCGTACTGTACCTGCTTCTCAGATATCCTAGGCCTTCTGCAAAGAGGCGGATACCGGCAGTACATATTGCAGTGGCCGTGGTGTGGTGCGCAGGGGCGTTTCTGTTTTTCCGCGCGGTGCGCACACCTCGGATGGAAAAGATTGTGTGGCTGATTCCCATTGGTGCGCTGGCGCTGACACAGCTTATTTTTACCTGGCAGCTGTTTGAAGATTCGAAGAAAAGAGGGGACCTGCATGAGTAAAAGAACGCTATTGATCAGAACGATTGTCTGGACCGGGATTCTTGTGCTCGTTCTGTTTTTGGGGTATTATTATAGTGTAGGCGATGGAGCGGTAAAGGAAAAGGGGCCGGCGGCAGAGGGAAGGCCGGAGCCGGGGAAAGGCCCGGCATCGGGGGAAAAACCGGAGCCGGAGAAAGGCCTGGCAGCGGAAGATAAGCCGGAAGCGGACGAAGAGACGAAAACAGAGGATAAGCCCGATCCGGCGGAACGCCCGGCAGCGGAAAAGAAGCCAGGGCCAGCAGGAGGCCCGGCGGCGGGAGACAAGCCCGAACCGGCGGAAGGCCCGGCGGCAGAAAAGAAGCCGGGGCCAGCAGGAGGCCCGGCGGCGGGAGACAAGCCCGAACCGGCGGAAGGTCCGGCGGCAGAAAAGAAGCCGGAGCCAGCGGCAGGACCGGCAGCGGTAAAACCGGCGGGAGGAGCCGCAGCCGGGCCTGGTGCGGTAAAACCGAAAGAAAAGAAAGAACCGGGAGCGGAAAAACCGAAGCCGGAGAAGGGGCCGGGAGTGGAAAAACCGAAGCCGGCAGAAGGCCCGGGAGCGGAGAAACCGAAGCCAAAAAAGGCTCCTGGCACTGCACCTAAGGGTGCGAAGGGCCCTGCGGCTGTCAAAGCGGAACCATCGGTACTTTGAACAGCCGGATAGAAAGAGGGGGTATGGAAAAGAAATATGAGAGCAAAAATGGAAGATTTAATTCGGACGGTCAGGGAGGCGGCTCCCCTGTTTCGGGATAAGGAGCGGGCGGCCATGGTTCAGGCAAAGGGGGCCGCGGATTTTGTGACCCAGGTGGATTTTCAGGTACAGGAATACGTGAAGGCCCGCCTGGAGGCCCTGGAGCCGGAAATCCAGTTTATGGGGGAGGAAAAAGACAATGGAGAGATTGATTTTTCCCGCCCCGCATGGATTTTGGATCCGGTGGACGGAACCACGAATCTGATTCATGATTTTCGGGCCAGCGTGATTTCACTGGCACTCTGGCAGGACGGAGATGTCCGGATGGGCGTGGTGTATCAGCCTTATACGGACGAGATGTTCACCGCGGTGCGCGGGGGCGGAGCTTTTTTAAATGGAGAGCCCATCCGCGTGAGCCGTGCCGCGCATCTGCGGGAGGCCCTTATCTCCATCGGCACAAGCCCTTACCACAAGGAGCTGGCGGATGAGAATTTCAGGAGGT